>NZ_JBFUHV010000022.1:0-93923 GCF_056402215.1 Rhodococcus sp. P4_B6
GTCCGGACTGGGCCACCAGTCGGGCGAAGTCGGCGTTCTCGGCCAGGAATCCGTAGCCCGGATGCACGGCGGTCRCACCGGCTTGCTGTGCGATTCGCACGATCTGAGCGCCGTCGAGGTACGCCTGCACCGGCGTGTCGCCCTCGAGCTGAACGGCGTGGTCGGCCTCACCGATGTAGGGCAGGTCCGCATCGACCTTGTGGTACACGGCGACGGTGCGGACACCGAGCTTGCCGGCGGTCGCGATGATCCGCCGGGCGATCTCGCCGCGATTCGCGACCAGCAGGCAATCTGGAAATGAGTTCATCACATCGTCCTCAGTAACTCGTCGGCCAGGCGCGCAGCAGGTGCTCGCCGATGCCGTTGGTCCGGGCTCGGTAGTGGTCTTTCAGCGCGCCGAGGATGAAGTCACGGGTCTCGGCGGGATCGATGACCTGTTCGACGCCGAAGACGCGTGCGACGTCGTACGCGGTAGTCCCCTTGGCCATCTCGGCGAGGCGCTGCGCATAGAGTTCGGGGTCGGACTCCGCGTCGACTCCGTGGACGACCGACACCGCGGACGTGGGATCCATGAAGCTCACCTCCGTCGACCACCAGCCTGCAGTCGTGTCGGCGGTCAGTCCGCCACCCATGTTGATGTAGGCCTGGCCGTAGTTCTTGCGAAGCGTGACAGCGATCTTCGGCACGGTCACCAAGGACAAGGCGTTCATCCAGTTGATGACCTTGCCTGCGATCTTGTTCCGCTCGGCTTCCAATCCGATCAGGAATCCCGGCTGGTCGACGAGGAACACGACGGGAATGTTGTAGGAGTCGCAGAGAACCAGGAAGCTGGTCGCCTTGTCACACGCCGGACCGTCGAGCGCCCCGCCCTTGAACATCGGGTTGTTGGCGATGATGCCGACGCTCTGTCCACCGATCCGGACCAGCGAGGTGTCCAGGCTCTTGCCGTAACGGGCCTTGATCGGGAACACCGAACCGGTGTCGGCGACGATCTCGATGACCTTGCGTACGTCGTAGGTCTGGGTGCGGGCCTGGGGAACGATGTCGTTGAGTTCGGCGGCACGCTCACCCGATCCACTCGGGATCGGCGCGACCGGCGGTGTCTCACCGTTGTGCGAAGGCAGGTACGAGAGGAACCGGCGGATCAGTTCGATCGCTTCCTCGTCGGTGTCGGCGACGGCATCGGCGTAGCCGGTGACCTCCGCATGAACCTTCCAGCCTCCGAGCTCCTGGGCGTCGACTTGCTGACCGGTGGCGCGGCTGACCAGTCCGGGGCTCGACACCGCCAGGACACTCCCCTTGCGGAAGACCGCGAAGTCGGCGGACACGGTGTGCCACGCGGCCGATCCGAAGCAGTATCCGAATGCGGCCGATGCCCAGGGACTTTCGCGCTGCCGGAGGAACCGCTTCTTGCTGTTGGCGGCGCCCATTCCGGTCCCGCCCATCGCGTCCGGCATCCGGACCCCGGTGGACTCCGACAGGTAGACGAGCGGCATCCCGACCTGAACGACGAGTTCCTTGAAATGGGACATCTTCTTGTTGCTCACCGGACTGCTCGACGACCCCTTGACGGTGAAGTCGTAGGCGATGACGGCTGCGCGCCGGCCGTCGACCTCGCCGGTTCCGGTCACCTTGCCGTCCGCGGGAGTTTTGTCGCGATCGGCGTCGACGGCCGAGGTCGTGAACAACCCGCTTTCCCGGAAGGTTCCGGGGTCGAGCATCAACGCAATCCTCTCGCGGGCGTTGAGTTTGCCCTCGGCGCGCCGCTGCTCCAGCTTCTTCGGGCCACCCATCGCCAGCGCGGCTGCGCGGCGTTCTTCGTGCTCCTGCTCGCGGCTGAGCGTGGGTTCAGCCATGACTGTGTCCTGTGACATCTCTACTACCTTCCGTCTGCGTCGCGTGACGCCTGGTATGTCCGCTGTCCCTGCTCGAGAACCGCCCGTGCGGCGAGGGCCGCGTCCTCGAAGGCCGGAAAGACCGGGATTCCGCGTGTGCGGGCGCGGTGCGCGTACGTCGTGATCAATGCCTCCGTGTCTGCGCTGCCGTCAGACTTGAGCACGAGAAGTTGGTGGGTGTTCGACGTGGCTTCGTCGCGGGCGCTTGCGATCGAGTCGATGACGGTGCCGGTCACGTCGCCGTGGGTTTCACCGAGGTTGCGCTGGATGATGCCCACATTGAGGTGGGAGATCAGCACTGCCGGCTCACTGCCGGCGAGCACCACCGCGAGAACGTCCTTCGCGATCGCACCGTTCTTGACGGCGAGCGTCCCCGCGGGCACGTCGATCGGGTTGCGCAGTCCGTTGCCCGGCGGCAGGCCCAGGCCGTCCAGTTCCTCGACCACGGAATCGGCGAGCGGCGGTGTGGCCAATCCCTGCCGCTCGAGTGCGTCGGCGCCGAGGACGCTCGCGCCGCCGCCGTTGCCGAACAGAACGGCATCGCGACCGTTCGGCTTGACCGTGAGGTCGAGCGTGGACAGGGCATGCAGGGCCGTCGCGAAGTCCTCGAGTGAATCGACGAGTGTCATTCCGGCCTGCCGCGCGATCGCGGGCCACAGTCGGTGATTTCCCGCGAGGGCACCGGTGTGGCTGGTCGCCGCCCGCGAGCCTTCGCTGGTTCGGCCACCGGCGAGAAGCACTACCGGCTTGCGCATTTCGGCCCGGGTCAGCACGTCGAGCACCTCGCGTGCCGCCGCCAGCGACTCGAGGTACAGGCCGATGACACGGACCTCGTCGTTCCGTAGGGCGGATTCGACGAGCTCTGCAGCGGTGACGTCTGCGCCGTTCCCGATGCTGACCACGCTGTGAAAGTCGATGCCGCGCAACGATCCGACGCGCAGGATGTCGACACTCAGCCCGCCGCTCTGCGAGACCACAGCCGTCGATCCCGGCGTCAGAGGTGCTTCGGGCACGAACGAGAGTCGACCGGCCGAGGCGTGCGTGCCCAGGCAGTTCGGGCCGATCAGCCGAATGCCCGCGTCGCGGACGGTCTGGACCAGGGTCGCCTCGAGATCTTTTCCTTCCTCGACCTCACCGAAGCCGCTGGAGATCACCTGGGCAAACCGAACTCGGCCGGCGCCTCGGCTCAGTGCCTCGCTGACACGGGTCGCAGGCAGCGCCACGAACGCGTAGTCGATCGGTTGATCGACCTCGGCCAGCGACCGCACCGTGGGAAGTCCTTCGATGCTGTCCGCGGTCGGGTGGATCGGCACGATGGTGCCGTCGAACCCGCCGCTCAGAATGTTCCGGATGAACCGGTTCGCGAGATTCGGCCGCTGACCGCTCGCGCCGAGGACGGCGATCCTGCGCGGATGGAACAGCGGCGTGAAATCGGTGGCGCGGCCGTCATCACGGTCCCCGGGTGCGGATCCGGTGTCTTCCACCGGACCGACGACGAAACGCGCGTCCACGGCCACTGCGCGTGTTCCGGACACGATGACCGGGTTCAGGTCGATCTCGATCACGTCGTCCGGCAGCGACTGCAGCAGACCGTTCGGCCCGGCGAGTCGCGAGATCAGTGTCACCAAGGCAGGAATGTCTGCCTTCTCCCCACCGCGGGCTCCGTCGAGCACCTTCATGCCGCGCAGTTCGTGCAGCATATCGAGAATCTGTTCGTTCGCGAGCGGCGCGAGACCGAACGCAACATCCTCGAAGACCTCGACCAGTACGCCGCCGAGGCCCACCATCACGGTCCAGCCCAGCCCGGGAGCCCGAACTGCTCCCACGATCACCTCGTGACCGGACGGGACCATTTCCTCGACGAGGAGGCCGTCCAAGCGGTGCCCGGCGGCGGCCAGTTGCTCGCCCATCCGTGCAGCGACCTCGTCGATCTCGTCGCGGCGCACCCCCACCCGCACGCCGCCGGCGTCGGACTTGTGGACGAGCGTGGACGAGATGGCCTTGACCACCAACGGCTCGCGAATGTCGTCGGAAATCATCTGGCCGACAGCAATTTCGATGCCCCGGGGGGTGTCGATCCCGAAGGCGGAGAGCAGGGATTTACCTTCCGCCTCCGTAAACATCGCCGATTCTCTTTCCCGTGCAACGGAAATGAGTTCGGCGACTGCGTCCCGGGTGCATGGCTGTGCTGTATCGACTGACACCTGAAGTTCCTCACTGAACGTCGGATCCGGCGGCGATCTCGCTCGCTCGGCACGTATTCAGTGTGGTCAGCCGCACAGGGCTTGGGAAGGTCCGCAGCGTTGGCGGGGTGATACGGGTGCGCTATCGGACCGTCGCGACCGTGTCCCGGTCGACGGCGCCGTCAGTAATTCTTGGCAGATTCCCGCAACAACCCCAGGAATGCCTGCACCGCAGACGTCCGCGCTTCGTCATTCCTGACGATCGCGGAGATGCGGGCATGGGCCCACTCGAAGGGAAGGGGCACGAGCGCGACGCCGTTGCCGCTCACCGTCGAGCTGAGAAGTGTATTCGCCATGCAGATCCCGACGCCGGCGCGCACCATGTTCTGCGACGCTTCGGCGTTGTTGGTCGCGTAGACGATCCTGGCTTCGATTCCGTCGAGTAGCTGCTCGAAGGCGGTACGGAGGATGCTGGTCTCCGCCGGGAAGATCAGCGGCTCGCCCTCCAGGTCGGCGGCCTCGAAGCCGTCCTTGCTGGCGAGGCGATGGTTCTCCGGGACCGCCAGCACCAGTCGGCCGGAGATCAAGTCGACGTGGTGCAGCAGAGCCTGCTCCGCCGGAATCAAATCGATTCCGGCCAGACGCGTCACCAGGCCCACGTCGAAATGGCCGCTGAGGACGCCGCGGCTCACCATTCTCGACGGACCTTCCTCCACCTCGAAACGCACATTGGGAAAGTCGCTCAACAGGCGCTTGACCACCCCGGGAAGGATCGTCTGAGATCCCGCGGGCACCGTGCCCAGGCGGACGGTGCCGAGTTTCAGGCCGCCGATGGCGCTGGCCTCCTCGCGCATCAGGTGTTCGGCCTGAACGGCGGCGACCACGTGCGGCAGGATCCGTTCGGCCGCGTACGTCGGTCGTACTCCCTTGGCACCGCGAACCACGAGCACGACGCCGAGGTCCTCCTCGAGCCGCTGTACCTGGTTGGTGATCGTCGGCTGAGAGATGTCGAGTTCCTTGGCGGCTTGACGGAACGATCCGGTCCGAAGCGCTGCTTCCAGATATCGCAACTGCTCGAATCTCATCGGTCTCCCTCGGTGCTGCTATGCGACGTGGCCCACATTACAGCTCGTCGGGGGCTCTCCGAACTCAGCGTCGCCCTGTTCGCAGCACTCGACACGAAACCGCGAGCGGACCGACCCGGCCGGTCAGTTCACCAGGTCGTCGAGGCCCGTCGAGTCCCGCGACAGGGAGCCGCCCTCGACGGGAATCGTTGTACCCGTGATGTATCCCGCGGCGGGAGACAGAAGGAACGCGACGGTGGCGGCGATCTCGAAGGGCTGACCGAGTCTCCCGAGCATGGGCCGTCCGGCCAGGATCCGGGAATCGTTCAGGCTTCGCGGGGTCGCGGCAACGCGTGGCGAGAGGAAGAGGCCCGGGGCGACCACGTTGACGCGAACACCGCGGGGTCCGTGCTCGGCGGCCAACTCCTTGGACCACACTTCGAGTGCCGCCTTGGCGGGGCCGTAGCCGGGTGCCGTTCGACCGCCGTGAGAACCCATCACACTCGAGACGTGGACGATCGCGCCGTGGCTGATCAGCGGGGACAGCCGGCGCGCAGACAGAAAGGCGTGGGCCAGGTTCACCCGGAAGTCCTGATCCCAATCCGCCAGTCCGTAGTCGGCGATCTGCTTGCGATGCATCCGGCCGATGACGTCCACGTAGCCGTTGATCTGTCCGAACTCGGCGATGGCACCGGCCGCCGCGATGTCGATGCCCTCTTCGGTGGTCACGTCCGCGACCACCGACGGCATCCGCAACGAGCCGGCGACGGCGTCGACGTCGTCACCATTGACGTCGACGCACAGAACGCGGCCGCCCAGGGCGACGATCGTCCTGCTGACGTGCTCACCGATCCCGCCGCCTGCGCCGAGGACGACGTAGGAATTGCCGTCCAGCCGGAACAGACTGTGGTGATCGATCGTCTCGGCGAGAAGTGGCTGATCGGGGTCGTCGATCTTCACCGACTCACCTCGTCCACTTGGTGACCAGCTTCTGCAGGCCGGAGATCGAGACGTCCAGGACCATGGACAGCAATCCCATGGCGATCAGGATCGCGAAGGTTTCCGCGACCTGGAAATTGTTGGTCACGACGACGAGGCGCTGCCCCAGGCCGGTGTAGGCGCCGACCATTTCCGACACCACGGCGCCGAGCACCGAGTAGACCGCGCCGAGCCTCAGGCCGCCGACGATGGCAGGCAGAGCCGCGGGAATCTCGATCTTGAAGAAGCGCTGGGTCCGCGTCATGCCCAGCGACTTGGTCAACTGAGCGATGTCGTGGTCGATGCTCTTCATCGCACCCATCGTGCTGGTCATCAGGACGAAGAACACGACGCTGAAGGCGACGAGGGCCTTCGGTCCGAAACCCAGGCCGAACCAGAGGATGAAGATCGGTGCCAGCGCGGGCCGCGGAAGGCTGTTCATCAAGGTCAGGAAAGGTGAGGCAGCGGTGTGGAGGACCTGGACGCGGGCGAAGACGACACCTGCGAGGATGCCGGCGATCGCACCGGTCACCAGCCCTACCATCGCCCCGCTGAACGTCGCCGTCACATCGGTCCAGAAGACGCCGTCGCTCAGCTGGTCGATGAACGCTCGCGCGACATCGAGAGGGGCGGAGATCATCATCGGGTCGACGATCATGTTTCCGGAGACATAGGCCCAGACGGCGACGAAGAGTGCGAGTGCACCCACCCGAAGCGACCAGACGAGGATCTTTTCGTTGCGCCGGGCGCGACGCCGTTCCACGAGGATCGTGTTGTCGATATCCGCCGGTTCGTCGTTGTTCGCGACTCCGCCGATCGACGCGACCGTGCGGGGCGCTTCAGTGATGGATTCCATGCCGGGACCTTCCCTTCGAGTCTTCTGGACAGCTGTGTGGGTCAGGCATCGAGCGGTCCTCGGACGAGCTCGACGTCGGCGGCCGAGGAGGTGTGGGGGCCGCCGGTGACCTGCAGGACGGTTCCCGTGATGAAGCTTGCGGCGTCGGAGCACAGGTACAGGCACGCATCGGCGACTTCTTCCGGCCTTCCGACGCGTCCGAGTGCGAGGTAGCGGCCGAACTTCTGCTCGGTTTCGGGAGACGCGAAACGAGACGCCGGCGTCAGAGTGGCGCCGGGTTCGACGCAGTTGACTCGAATGCCACGATCCGCCCATTCCCAGGCCATCGTCTTCGTCAGCGAGGCGAGCCCCGCTTTGGCTGCCGCGTAGGCGCCGCGGAGCGGGTGCGCGTGGTTGGCCGATCCGGATCCGACGTTGATGACGTTTCCGCCGCCCTGACGTTCGAAGACCGGCAGGCATGCGCGGGCCGTGTGGAAGGCCCCGCTGAGATTGGTATCGATCGTCGCGTTCCAGGCATTGACCGACAGGTCCTCGAGGCGCGACGCGAAGTTGCCGCCGGCATTGTTGATCAGGACGTCGATCCTCCCGAACTGTTCGAGAGCGGTCCGGACGAGATCTTCGGCGGTCTTCGGCTCGCGGATGTTGCCGGCGACGAGGGCTGCCTTTCGCCCGAGCGCTTCGACGCTCTCGACTCTTGCCTGGAGCGTTTCGGCGTTGCGCCCGTGCAGGATCAGATCTGCTCCCGCTTCCGCGAACTTGTCGGCGAGCGCCGACCCGATACCTCCGGAAGCGCCCGTCACTATGACGACCTGGTCCGTGAAGTCGAAAGTGGTCTGACCCACCTTGTTGATGGTGGCGGCTTCTCTGGTCACCTGACGTCCTCCTCGTGATTCGCACCCTGTGTGGGCAGCTTGTGACGCACTGGGAGCCGTTCCCGGCAAGGTGCGTTCGAGTTAGCGTCGTGCCATTCGAGGCCGTGGACAATGACTGAATCGCTATCAAGGCGATAGCCCCCGGGCGGGCCTCTTTTCCTTGACACCGTCGCCGACGTGTTCAACGATTCATAGGCCGATAGGGTGATATTCACCACAGGGTCATGCAGTCCGGATCCACCGCGGATTTTGTGCCGATTCAGCAGATCGTCCGGCACGGGAGGCAGCGATCGGTCGGCCCCGCACACACATCATCGGATTGACGGTGTCCGATTCATCCCTACGGTCAAACAGTGAGAGTGAGAATCTTGTGACTGGTCTAGCTGAAACTCCGACGAGGCCCACTACCGCCAAGGGGGTCTCGGTCGAGTTCGAGAATGTCCGCCACGCGTTCCTCCACGGCAATCGACCGGTGCGCGTGCTGGACGACTTCAACCTCCGCATCGAGCCGTCCGAGTTCGTCAGCATCGTCGGTCCGTCGGGCTGCGGGAAGACCACGGCGCTCGGCATGGTCGGCAACCTCCTGAAGCCGCGCAGTGGAACCGTTCGCATCGACGGAGCGGAGGTGAGGCCAGGCAGCAATGACGCGGCCTTCCTCTTTGCGCGTGATGCGCTCCTTCCGTGGCGACGGGTCCGCAGCAACGTCGAACTCGGCATGGAGGTCCGGGGCGTTCCCAAGGCAGAACGACGCGAGCGCGCCGAGGAATGGCTTCGTCGTGTCCGTCTGCACGAGTTCGCCGACTCGGACGTTCTCCACCTGTCGCAGGGCATGCGCCAGCGCGTTGCGATCGCCCGCACCCTGGTCCAGAGCCCCGGCGTCCTTCTGATGGACGAGCCGTTCGCAGCGTTGGACGCCCAGACCCGCGCGATCCAGCAGGAGGAGTTCCTCCGGCTGTGGGAGGCCGAGCGACCGACGGTCATCTTCGTCACCCACGACCTCGAGGAGGCCATCCTGCTCAGCGACCGCGTCATCCTGATGGCCAGCAGGCCGGGCCGCATGGTGGTCGACATGAAGATCGAACTCGAGCGGCCGCGACATCAGGAGATGCGCAGGTCCTCCGATCTCTTCAAATCCTATTTCCACGATATGTCCGCCCGGCTTCGGGCCGAAGTCGATCTCGCCGAACAGCGGATGATGGAAGAAAACCAGAATGACTGAAACTCTGCAGACTGCGACTACCGCCGATGGCGCCACCATCGCCTATCAGCAATTCGGCCGAGGGCCACGCCTGATCACGTGCCTGCACTCCCTGGCGTTGGACGGATCCTGGTATGCGCCTTTGGCCGAGGCTCTCGGAGACGACTACCGTCTGCTCGCGCCGGATTTCCGCGGGCACGGCATGACTGCGCGCGGAGGATCTGCCATCACTCTCGGTCTCATTGCCGGGGACGTCGCCGCGATGTGGGACACCGAGAACGTCGAGAGTTCGGTGGTGTTGGGAATCTCCTTGGGAGGCATGGTCGCTCAGGCGGTGTCGGGCAGCTTCCCGAACCGGGTCGACGCGCAGATCCTGATGGCCACCCGAGGCGCCTATGATGAGGAGGCCATTCGCGGAACTTCGGCCCGCGCGGCGGAGGTTCGTGCACCGAACGGCCTCGAGCAAGCCGAGGAGATGACCATGCATCGCTGGTTCGGCGACGCATCGCGAAACGAGGCAGACCCGTTGGTTCGGAAAGCTCGCGAACAGTTCCGGAACGCCGGCGGCAACACCATCGGCGCCTATTTCGACGCCATGACCGAGGTCGGCACGTTTCACACCGATTCACCGCCCCCGACCCTCGTGGTCGGCGGCGACGACGACCGAAGCACCCCTCGTGCCGTGATCGAACAGCTCGCAGCGTCCATCACGGGTGCCGAACTGCGCTTCGCCAAGGGCGGACACCTCGCCGCCTTCGACAACCCCCGCGAAGTCGCCGCCACGGTGCGACCTTTCCTCGAGGGCCTCGACTGCTGGTAGCCACTCGGCCCACGTGCACACTGGTTCCACATACTGCTACGGAGACGACATGGATTTCACGCTCGATCGCGCGATGACAGAGGATGAGCTTCGCGCACACCTCGATTCGGCCCTCACGCCCGCGCTCCTGATGTTGACGGCCCACGTCACGGGTGACGCCGGCRTACTGCGTACGGAATGGAAGCCCAACCGGGCGACGTTGCCTGCCAGTGGACTCGCACCCGAGACCGACGCGGAGATCAGAGCCTTCTGCCTGAAGCGCCTCGCACCGTACCTCTCCTCGCAGCGGGACTGGGCTGCACTGCCCGACGATTCCCTGCGTGAGTCGATGTGCACCTGGTTGATGGACGAGAACATCGAGGACGCCCAGGCTCTGGCCGCGGTGGCCTTCACACCCGACGACAGCGATCCTCGCGGGCCGGAGTGGAATCTCGACGAGATCGCTCCCGACAGCGGCCTGAGTGCCGTGGTGATCGGCGCCGGATTCTCCGGTCTCCTTGCCGGACTTCGACTGAAGCAAGCAGGTGTGCCCTTCACGATCCTCGAGAAGAGCACGAATGTCGGTGGCACGTGGTACGAGAACAGCTACCCGGATTGCCGGACCGACGTCCGCAGCCACATCTACACGTACTCGTTCGTTCCGCACGACTGGGTCACGCACTTCGGCCGCCAGCAGGCCATCCACGAGTACCTGTACAACTTTGCGGCGAAGAACGGCCTCCTGGAGCACATCTCGTTCGGCACCGAAGTGACCGCGACCCGGTGGGACGAGAGCACCAGCACCTGGACGATCGACACCCGCACGTCCGACGGCGTCGTCGGCTCAGCCGAAGCTCAGATCGTCGTCAGCGCTGTGGGACAACTGAACCGGCCGATGATCCCCGCAGTCGACGGCCTCGACACCTTCACCGGCCCGGTAATGCACTCCGCACAATGGGACCACAGCATCGATTTCGCCGGCAAACGCGTCGTCGTGATCGGGACCGGCGCCAGCGCACTGCAATTCGCTCCGGCGGTCGCGAAGGAAGCGGAGCACGTCACGATCTTCCAGAGGAGTGCCCCCTGGTTGCGGTCGACGCCGGTGCTCCGGCAGGAGATCGACCCCGGCGAGCGCCGGCTCCTCACGAATCTGAAGCACTACCGCGCCTACTACCGTTTCTCCATCTTCCTTCCCCGCCTCATCGGCAACCTCCCGGCCGCAACGGTCGATCCGGACTTTCCGCCGACCGAGGTCTCGGTGTCCGCGGCCAACGAGGCCCTTCGTGTCGAGCTGACCGACTATCTCACCGAACAGGCCGGCGACCGACTCGATCTGCTCGAGCAGATCATGCCCGACTACCCGCCCGCCGCGAAGAGAATCATCTGCGACGACGGCACGTGGGTCGCCACCCTCAAGCGGGACAACGTGCGCCTGGTCAGCCAGGCCGTGCAACGGATCGACAAGGACGGTGTCTGGATCGGTGACGAGCACGTCCCCGCCGACATCATCCTGTTCGGAACCGGCTTCAAGGCTTCGGAATTCCTCGTCCCCATGACGGTGACGGGCATCGGCGGACAGGACCTGCACCAAACCTGGGGTATCGACGCCAGCGCCTACCTCGGCATCACGCTGCCCGGCTACCCCAACTTCTTCTGCATGTACGGCCCGAACACCAACACCGTCATCCACGGCAACCTGGTGTTCTTCCTCGAGTGCCAAGCCGCGTACATCATCAGCGCGGTCCAGATGCTGGCCAAGGGCGGCCACCGTTCGATGGCCCTTCGACCGGACGTGTTCACCGAGTACACCGACGAGGTCACCAAGGAGAGCGCCAAGCGCACCTGGGGCTGGTCGAAGACCCACAGCTGGTATCAGAACGCCGCCGGGCGGTCCACCATCATGTGGCCACTCCCGGCCCGGCAGTACTTCGAGCGCACCAGCGCGGTGCACGACGAGGACTACCACATCCACTGACCCGCACGACGTCATCATCCGCATTTTTCATTTTCACCGGAGGCTACTTTGATCACCGAGACGACGGCAGTTGTCGCCAACCTCGAAACCCGCTACCTGACGGGCGGTCCGGAAGACGGCGTCCCCGTCGTGTTCCTGCACGACGGCGCGTGGGGCGGCAGCGCCGACGTGACGTGGGGGCAGGTCCTGCCCCTGGCCGCAGAGAAGTACCGGGTCATCGCCCCGGACTTCCTCGGTTACGGCGGATCCGCCAAGTCCGTTCGCCTGGATGTCTCGCCGTTCGCTTTCCGGATCCGGCACGTCTTCGCCTTGCTCGACCATCTCGGCATCGACGGTCCGGTGCACCTGGTCGGAAATTCGTTCGGTGGATCGGTGGGTCTGCGGGCGCTGGCCGACGGTGACTATCGATCCCGGATCGCCTCGGTCACCACACTCAGTGGCACCGGCGGCCCCTGGAAAGCGCCGGACATGGGCAAGCTGCGCGACTTCGACGGTTCGGTTGCCGGTATCGAGGCGTTCGTCGACCTGCTGTGCGACGACTTCTCCGGCAGGGCCGGACAGGTGGACGCCCGGTACAGGTGGGCCGTCGCGCCCGGTCACTTCGGGTGCATGAGCGCTCCGCATCTGCCGGTACCCGAGGCGTTGCGGAAGGAGCGCCCAGCCGATCCCTACCCCGCCACACTTGCCGGTGTTCAGACCCCCGTGCTGCTCCTCGAGTGCTCCGAGGACGTGCTGCTCGAGGCGGGGTGGAGCAAACACCTCCAGGCCGAACTCCAGAATTCCCGCGCCATGGTCCTGCCCTACCGGCACTGCCCGAACATCACCCATCCGACGGAGACGTGGGCCGTGATCGGCGAGTTCCTCGACAGCTGCACCGGCGGTACGAACTGATGCCGACCCCGGGCGGCAATGCCGCGACCGCGTCCACCGTGGGTTCGCTCGTTCTCACCGGCGGATCGTCCGGAATCGGCGCCGGGTTGGCGGGCGATCTGGCAGGCGAGTGGGACATCACCGTCGTCGATCGGGATCTGCCGGAAACGCCTGCCCCCGGCGTGACGTACCTCCAGGGCGACATCACCACCGACGACGCGGTCGACACGGTTCGCAAGTCCCTGACCGAGAACGGCCGGGCAACGATCGACGGCATCGTCCACTGCGCGGGCATCGGCGCATTCGGCCCCTTCATGGAGATGCCGAAGTCCGAGTGGGAACGGGTGCTTCTGGTCAACCTTCACGGAACACTCAATTTCGTCCAGGGCGTCGCCGACATGGTCGCAGACGGCGGCAGAATCGTCCTGTTCTCGTCCGGGACGGTCTTCAAGGCCCCGGCGAGCGCAGCGGCTTACGCGGCCTCCAAGGCCGGCGTGATCGGCTTTGCCCGCAGCCTCGCCGCGGAACTCGGAGCCAGGAACATCACGGTCAACGTGATCGCCCCCGGTTTGGTGCTGACCCCACTCTCGACGGCGATCGCCGCAGGTGAAGAGGCCAACATCAGCACGCGAGCGATCAAACGACCCGCAACGGTCGAGGACTTCATCGGCCCGACCCGATTCTTCCTCTCCCCCGGCTCCTCCTTCGTCACCGGGCAGACGCTCGTCGTCGACGGAGGTTCGATCCGCCGTTAGGCGGCGCCGCCCGGACCGCCACCGGTCGCCTGCTCGACGGCCGCGTGACCGAATTCCGGATCGTCTCGGTCCGCGGCCCGGGCGGCGGCGATAGTCTGGGAAGGGTCGTCGAGAGGTAGGCGGATGACACCACGGTTCCCGGGGCGGCACAGGGGCGGATAGCGCGTTGGCAACCGACGGCGATCCGCTCCGCACACAGCGCGATACCGACACCGCGACGACGGATGAACTGCGCGCGGCCGGGTTCGACGATGCCCGGGAGATTGGGCGTGGGGGCTTCGGCGTGGTGTACCGCTGCACTCAGTCCGCTCTGGAGCGCGCCGTGGCCGTGAAGGTTCTCAGCGGCGACCTCGACGACGAGAGCCGGGCCAGGTTCCTCCGTGAGCAGCGGGCGATGGGCAGGCTGACCGGGCACCCGAACGTCGTGAGTGTGCTCGAGGTCGGCGTCACGCCGAGCGGGCGTCCGTTCCTGGTGATGCCCTACCATCCGCAGGACTCCCTCGACGCGCGGATTCGCAGGCACGGCCCGCTCACCGTCACCGAGGCGTTGCGGTTGGGAGTGAAGATCGCCGGCGCACTCGAGACCGCGCACCGGTTCGGCATCGTGCACCGCGACGTCAAACCCAGCAACATCCTGCTCACCGACTACGACGAACCGGCGCTGACGGACTTCGGCATCGCGCACATCACCGGCGGTTTCCAGACCGCAACCGGAACTATCACCGGATCACCCGCGTTCACCGCCCCGGAGGTCCTCGAGGGCGACACCCCGAGTCCGTCCTCGGACGTGTACGGCCTCGGGGCGACACTGTTCGCCGCGCTGACCGGACACGCGGCATTCGAGCGCCGGAGCGGTGAACAGGTGGTGGCGCAGTTCCTGCGGATCACCACGCAACCGGCGCCGGACCTCCGTGAGTCCGGTTTCGAAGCCGACGTGGCCGCCATGCTGGAACAGGCCATGTCGCGAGACTCGCGCGAGCGCCCGTCCGCGGCGATGCTGGGTGAAACGCTGCAGGACATTCAATTTCGCCGCGGTGTCCCCGTCGACGCGATGGCGCTGGGCCCGGATCCCGACGCGGACCGAGCGCCGGAGCGCTCCGCACGACCGCCGACAGGACGATCATCCACCGGTTCCTCGGGATCGCCGACCGACGGGAGCCTTCCGCTGGACTTGACGAGCTTCGTCGGCCGGCGAAAAGAGCTCGCCGAGGCCAAGAAACTGCTCTCGGCGTCACGGCTGGTCACGTTGACCGGAATCGGCGGTGTCGGCAAGACCCGACTGGCACTGCGCGTCGCGACCAACATCCGGCGGGCATTCGACGACGGGGTCCGGATGGTCGAATTGGGCGAATTGCGCGACGGATCGTTGCTGGGAGAAGTCGTGGCGGCCGGGCTGGGATTGCGGCAGCGGTCGCCGAGACCGCTGCAGACCCTCGTGGAGTTCCTGGAGCCGCGCGACATGCTGCTGGTCCTCGACAACTGCGAGCAGGTGGTGGATGCGGCGGCAGACCTGACGGAGACCGTGCTGCGTACCTGCCCCGGCCTGCGGATTCTCGCGACCAGTCGCGAAACCCTGGACGTCGCGGGGGAAGCCGCCCTGCGCGTTCGTCCACTGACGCTTCCGGATTCGGACAAGGAGCCGTCGCTGAAGAGTCTGCCCGGGTACGACGCAGTGACGCTGTTCGCCGAACGGGCCGCCACGGCGGTACCCGGCTTCGAGGTCACCGAAGACAATGCCGCCACCGTCGCCCGGATCTGCATCCGGCTGGACGGCCTGCCCCTGGCCATCGAATTGGCGGCGGCGAGGCTGCGCTCGATGTCGCCGGAACAGATCCTGCAGCGGTTGACCAACCGGTACGAGTTGCTGACCCGCGGAAGCCGGAGTGCACCGACCAGGCAGCAGACGCTGCGGTGGAGCATCGACTGGAGCTACGACCTGTGTCTCCCCGCCGAGCAGCAGCTGTGGTCGCGGCTGTCGGTCTTCGCCGGCAGCTTCGAACTGGACGCCGCCGAGGAGGTGACCATGTACGACGCCGAACCGGCCGGTCTCATCGATCTCGTCGCGTCGCTCGTGGACAAGTCGATCCTCATCCGCGAGGGATCGGGGGCGGTGGTGCGATTCCGGATGCTCGAAACGCTGCGCGAGTACGGCCGGGAGAAGCTCGAACAGGACGGCACCCTCCCGGACCTCCGGCGGCGGCATCACAGCTGGTACCGGCAATTCGCCCTCCAGGCCGAATCCGAATGGATCGGCCCCCGGCAGGTCGCCTGGCTCGCCCGGCTCGCCCGTGAACAACCCAACCTGCGCGAAGCGATGGAGTATGGCCTGTCCACGGCTGCCGACTCGGCCGAGGCGGGGCTGGAGATCGCGACCGCTCTGTATCCGTTCTGGGTTTCGCGTGGGCTGCTCCGCGAGGGACGCCGCTGGCTCGACCGCGCACTGGCGCAGGAGGGAGGACACGACACCGCACTCCGGGTCAAGGCGTTGCATTCGGCCAGCGTCCTCGCCAGCCGGCACGAAGACCTGGAGCGGGCAGCCGAACTGATCGACGAGGGGCGTGTGCTTGCCGAGACCCGGGGCAGTGCACTCGATCGCGCCCTCATGCTTCAAGCCGACGGAGCGCACGCACTGCACGGCGGCAACCCGGAGCACGCCGTGAGCTCGTTCACCGGGGCTCTCGAGGTGTTACGCGGCGAGCGCAACCTCCTTGCACACGTCACGGCCCTGCATGCGCTCGGATTGGCTCACGAGATACTCGGGCACGCCGAGGCCGCCACCGGCTGTCTCGACGAAGCGATCCGGATTACCGAATCACACGGTGAATCGGTGTACCTGGGCCGCTCGTCCCTGACCCTCGGGCTGGTGATGTGGCGGGAGGGCGACCGTGATCGCGCGGTGCTGCTGCTCCGAAAGGGACTCGAGCTGGCCCGCGCGGTCGACGATCCGTTCGGAGCCACCTGGTGCCTCGAAATTCTCGCCTGGATCTCGTCCCGCGAGAACGATTTCCACCGCGCCGCCGTCCTGCTGGCAGCGGCCGAGATGCTTCGACAGCGGGTGGGGACCTCCATCGTTCAGATCCCCGACTTGACCGAATCTCACAAGGAATGCGAGCTCGTCACGCGGCGCTCGCTCGGTGCCCGCGCGTTCGAGACCGCGTCCCGCGAGGGCGAGGCGCTGGGCTTCACCGCCGCCGCCTCGTATGCCCTGGGCGAAACTCTCCCCGCAGCGCCGCGGCGCGGCGATCCGGCGGCGGCACTGACCAAGCGCGAACGCCAGGTCGCCGACCTGGTCGCGCAGGGTCTGACCAACAAGGCGATCGCCGCCCGCCTCGTGATCTCTCAACGCACCGCGCAGGGTCACGTCGAGCACGTCCTCTCGAAACTCGGATTCTCATCCCGGGCTCAGATCGCGGCCTGGGTCACGGAACTGTCAGCCGACCCGGGCGGCCCGAAACCCTGATGCCGTTCCGTCGCACGCTCTTCGGGCGATGGGAGTCAGCCGCCACCGCTCGGGCAGGATCCGGAAACCGAACCGCACGACGCCTCCGAATCGGCGGAGCCTGCGCTCGTCGGCGGCGGACCACTCCCAGCCGAGCTTGTCGCGCGCGACGGGAGGCAGCGTTCCCCGGGCGATCCAGACGAGCAGCCGTCCGAGCGCGGGACCGACGAGACGCCACACCACCTCGGGGATGCGATCGTCGGGGCGTGGCATCGACAGTCCACTCAGAAGCCGCGACCTGCGCACCGTCTCGGTCTTCTCCAGGACGGTGCCGACCATCTCGTTCCAGTAGTCCACGAAATCGGCGTACGTCTCGGGCAAGTGGGTGGCCGACACCCCGTACAGCGCGTACCACTGCTTCGACTCCTGATACAACTGTTCCTTCTCGCCGGCGGTGAGCGGTTCACCGAAGTATTCGGCGACCACGTACTGGGTGCCGAGGAACGTGGCGTGTGCCCAGAAGTACGGACCCGGGTTCAGTGCGTGGTACCGCCGGCCGTCGTCCGTGGTGCCCTTGATGTCCTTGTGCATGTCGCGGATCATCTGGGCCTCCGCGCCCGTCGGATCGTAGAGCGCCCGGATGATCGGCCCCGCGGAACGGGCGAGCCGGGCGAGTTCGTTGTCGAAGACGGTCGAGTGCTGCACGAGGGCGGTGTCGATGACGGGATGCATCACCTGCAGCGTGCCCGACCACGAGATGAGCAGCGCGGTTCGCCAGTCGCCGAACCGGTGCCACGTCAGCGAATCGGGTCCGAGCGCAGGCGCAGTCGAACGACGGTGGGGCGGAAGCTCTGTGGTGGTCATGGCGATCTCCTGATGCCGCTGGATGTAGAACGTGGTGCATTCAGGATGACTGTTGACATCACCTGATGTCAACAGTCGGTGCGCGAGGGCACCCCGATCGACACCGGGATCGGTGAGACGATGACGGAATGAGCGACAGCGAGAACCCTCGTGGAGCGCCGCGCAGATGGCGCGGCCAGGAGCCGGACGACCGCCGCGCGGCGAGGCGCGCGGCGCTGATCGAGGCCGGCCTCCAGATCATGGGAACCGAGGGCACAGCGGCCACGACGATGCGCGCGACCTGCCGTCGGGCGAGCCTCACCGAGCGCTACTTCTACGAGAGTTTCGACAATCGGGAGGCGCTACTCGTCGCCCTCCTCGACCACGTCGTCCTGGGCGCGAGGGACACCCTGCTCGGGGCACTCGAGACGGCCCCGGAAGATCCGGGCCGACTCGTCCGCCACGTCGTGAAGGCGTTCACCGGCTACATCGCCGAGGACCGGCGGCGGGGACGCATCATGTTCGTCGAGTCGCAGTCCGTGTCGGAACTGGCGCAGCGCGGCGAACAACTCGTTGCCGAGTTCACCACCCCCATGGCCGCGGCACTGAAAATGCTGGGTGCCGACGGCGCACCCCGCGACGCCGTCAACACCCAGCTGAACGCGATTGCCTTGTTCGGGGCGATCGCCTTCCTGTATCAGCGCTGGCTCACCGGCAGCCCGAAGATCTCACAGAAGCGGATCGTCGAGCACATCGCACTCACCATCGAGGCGCACGTGCCGGTGAACAGCACCCCCTAGACCTGCGCGCGGACCAGCGGACGCCGCATCGCTTCGAGGCCGACGACGATCACCACGGCGATCACCACGTGCATGGCGGCCAGTGCGATGGTGCTGGCCGTGTCGAAGTCCGCTTGAACTGTGAGCGCGATCGTCGCCAGCGGCAGCAGCGCGCCGATCACTTCCGCAGGCCGGATGACGGCCACCCATTTGAGTGAGATGAGCGCGGCCAGCGTCATCCCGATCAACGTCGGAACCACCGTCAGGATGACGACGCCTCCGGGAGCGACACTGCTGGTCGTGCCCGCATCGGTCATCTCGAACGACCCGCCTGCGGCGAGGCCGAGCAGCCAGATGACCAGGTTCGGCACGAGCGCTCCGATGACGGTCGCGGCGACCGCCCAGGGCCGGCTCAGTTCGAGCGTCGCCGGGTTGATCCGTGAGGTTGTGGTTGCAGAAATCGTGGCTCCGGTGTCGGACATGATCTGTACTCCCCTGTCGAGTGGCTCGAATTGCTACTGACCGATCCTGCAACCTCAACCGTTGTTCGGGTCAAGGCGTGAAATCGAGGTCTTTTCGGTGGGACCTGACCATTAGACCCGCGGGATGCCCAAAACTCATCGCGATCGGCCCGAACCGCCCACCTGAGGGAAAATGGCCACCATGAACGCCGTCCCCACACCCCCTGACCGATCGCGCGCGCTCCGCAACCCGCTCCGCATCCTTGCGCGGTGGCTGGGCACCCGGGAATGGGTGATGCGGATGGCGCCGGTGATCATCTGGCTGGAGTCACACCTGCGCGCGTGGACCGGGAACCGCGTGAGCCTCATCGGCATCGCCGGCCTGCAGTCCGTGCAGGTGACGGTCCCGGGACGCAAGAGCGGCACCCCGCGGACGACAGCGCTGCTATGCATTCCGTACGGCGACGGATACATCGTCACCGGTTCCAACTGGGGTCGCCCCGAGCACCCGGCATGGTCGGCGAATCTGCGCGCCGCCGACGAGGCGCTCGTCAAGGTCGGGGCACGGGAGTCCCGGATGCGCGTCCAGATGGTCACGGGCGACGAACGCGAGAACCTGTGGAAATTCGTCGTCGACTACTGGCCCGGCTACCGCATGGAGCACCGGCGGTCCGGGGGACGCGAGTTCCGGCTCTTCGTGCTCGAGCCCACCCGATCGGCTACGACGCCGCGCGAATCCTGAAGATCGGCTCCACGAAGCGTTCGACGGTCCGCCGCTCGGCGGCCGCGTCGGGCAGCGGCCACGTCAACAGCGCCAGGACGACGCGCACGATCCATCCCGCAGCCTCCTCGTCGGGCGCGATGCGGGTGAGCGAGATCGCCACCCGGCCGAGTTCGGGTGCGCGGGCCAGGTACTCGTCCGTACTCCTCGGATGCGCCCCGGTGAACCACTGCACCAGGGTCGGCTCCCCGCGGATCGCCACCAGCGAGGCGAGGATCGCCTCCACGATCCGCTCCGAGTCCTCGAACGGTTCCAGCGCCTGCTCGACGTGGTCGGCCACGAAGTCGGCAGCGCGGGACATCACGGCCTCGACGAGCGTGCGCTTGCCGCCGGCGTACCGGTAGAGCGTGGCGCGTGAACACCCGGCACGGGCGGCGACCTCGTCGACACTCACCCCGTCGATGCCCTGTTCGCGAACGAGGTCGGCAGCGGCGGCGAGAATCCTCTCGACCGCGAGCACCCGCCTGCTGCCTCCGGTCAACCAGTCTGCCTGCTCCGTGCCCACGGCACCTCCAGAAACGTCCTTGCCATTTTGTCTCACGATGAGACGGATACGTGCCAATTCTATAACGTGTTCCTCTCCGATAGGGCCGTGATCAGGATCGACGAAGCCGGATCATCGAGCACTGAGACACCGGCAGAACGGCGTGCTGATCAGCAGAATCCCACCTTGCTCGCAGTCCTTGACAGCACCCGGCTCCGACGCGAACTGTGATGATGTGCAACAAGTTCTCGATGACAAGGAGTCTTCGATGGCCCACTCGCCGACCCACGGAATCGACATCTTCGATCCCACCCACCTCGACGACCCGAACGAGCTGTATCGGATTCTCCGTGAGCACTCCCCCGTCCATCGCGTCGAAGGCACCGACTTCTTCCTCGTGTCCACGTGGGACCTCGTGACAGAGGCGGCGAACCGCACCGACGACTTCTCCTCGCACCTCACCGGCGTGCTGGTGCAGCAACCGTCGGGGCCGCCCACGACGTTCGACATGGACGGCGGCGGTCAGGCGATTCACGTGCTCGCCACCGCCGACGACCCGACGCACCTGCACCACCGCAAGCTGGTGCTGCCCACGCTCGGCCGCCGCATCCGCGCGCTGACGCCCACCGTGCAGTCGCTCGTCGACACCCTGTGGGACGAGGGGCTGCGGGACGGGCGGATCGACTGGGCGGCCGAGATGGCCGACCGCCTGCCGCTGACGATGGTGGCGCATCTCATCGGGCTGCCGGAGCAGGACGTTCCCCGACTGCTCGCCTGGGCGTACGACAGCACGGAGATGCTGGGCGGGATCGTCGACGCGGGTCGCCTCGGCCGGCTGGTCGCCTCCGTGGCCGAACTGGCCGCGTACTTGCGGGCCGAACTCGTGCAGGCGAGGTCGCATCCGTCGGAGGATCTACTGGGCGTCCTCGCACACGCCTGCAATGACGGAGACCTATCCGAGGACGTCGCGACGCTCGTCCTGCTCCAGCTCGTCGGCGCCGGCGGCGAATCGACCGCGGGCCTGATCGCGAACGCCGCCCGCCTCCTGGCCACCCACCCCGGAGTGCAGACCCGGCTCCGGCACGAACCCGCGCTCGTCGACGCGTTCCTCGACGAGGCACTGCGCCTCGAATCCCCGTTCCGCGGACATCACCGGCACGTGGTCGCCGACACGACCCTCGGCGGCGTCGACCTGCCCGCGGGTAGCCACCTGCTCCTGCTGTGGGGCGCGGCCAACCGGGATCCGGCCGCGTTCGAAAGGCCGGACGAGATCGTGCTCGACCGGCCGCACATCCGCTCCCATCTCGCGTTCGGCAAGGGCGTCCACTTCTGCGTCGGATCGGCGCTCGCCCGCATGGAGGCACTCGCCGCCACCACCACGCTGCTCGCGCGCACCGACCAGTTCTCCCTCGCCGACGACGCCGAGACACGTTGGCTCCCCAGCGTCCTCGTGCGCCGCCACAGCGCACTCCCGCTGCGGATCAGGTCGTCGTCGAGCCTCGATTGACATTGACGTCAATATCAACCCATACTGTGACTGTGACCACAAGCGAGGCTCAGGAGCGGGCACGGTCGGCGCGTAAGGACAACGACGGTCCCCGCCGCCGCGAACTCCTCCGCGCCGCGAGCGCCTGCTTCGCCGAACTCGGGTACGACCGGACGACCGTCGAGGTGATCACCACCCGGGCGGAAGTGTCACGGGCGACGTTCTACGCGTACTTCTCCTCGAAGGACGAGGTGTTCCACGCCGTCGCCGCCGACGTCTGCGAGGAGTTCCTCGAGTCGCAGCACGTCGAAGGACCGGCGAGCGAGGACCTGCGAGAGGTGCTGCGCACCACCACGAAAGCCTTCGTCGAGGCCGTCTACACCAACGGACGGGTCCTCGAACTGATCAGGCACCGCGCCGGGCTCGACCCCGAGGTCGGCCGAAGCTGGACCACCGTGCAGACGCGGCTCATCCGCCGCTACACCCGGTTCATCGAGCGCATCAACGCCACCTGCGACGTCACGCCCTGTGCACCACCCGCCCGCATCGCGCAGACCCTCGCCGACGCCCAACTCGCGGGCGCGGCCCGGCTGGTCGATGCGAGCGCCCGCGAACAACGCCGGTACACCGCAGATCTGACCGCCATCTCCGAAAGACTCATCGGCTTCGCCTAGCAAGGACAATCCGCACAGAATCGGGAGTTCGGTATGCCCACTTCGCCTTCGAGTGACCCCACGGCACTGGAATCGGCCCTCGCCGAGATACGCGCACTCCAGGACGCCGCGTGGCCACCGGAGGTACCGCGGTCCGTCGAGTACCCGATCGAGGGCCGCACCGTGATCGACTATCTGCGGCACTGGGCAACGCAGCGGCCGCACACCGTCGCGATCGACTACTACGGCCGCGACATCACGTACGCCGAACTCGACGACCTGTCGGACCGCTTCGCCGGCTGGCTGCTGCAGCGGGGCGCGTCGGCAGGCGACCGCGTCGGCGTCCACCTGGCCAACTGTCCTCAATTCCACATCGCGATGCTGGGGATCCTGAAGATCGGTGCGGTCCACGTCCCGATCAACCCGCTGTTCCGCGAACACGAACTCGCGTACGAACTCGGTGACGCCGGCGTGGAGATTCTGCTGACCCAGGATTCCCTCGCGGACATGGTCGAATCCGTGCGTGGCGAGTCGGCTCTGCGGCACGTCGCGGTCACCGCCCTGTCGGACCTGCTGCCCGCCGAACCCAGCGTCGCACCGCCGTTCCCCACCGCGTCCGGAGCCACCGACTGGGCGGGGATCATGGAATCCCCTCGCGCCGATCCGATCCCGATGGATCCCGACGCGCTCGCGACACTGAACTACACCGGCGGCACCACCGGGATGCCGAAGGGCTGCAAACACACTCAGGCGCACATGGTGTACACCGCCGCCACCGCGACACTGGCCGGGGGCAGGCAGGTGGGCGAGGCTCCCCCGGTGGTCCTCGGGTTCCTGCCCATCTTCTGGATCGCCGGCGAGGACTTCGGCATCCTGTACCCCCTGATCAACGGCGGCACCGTCGTGCTGCTCACCCGATGGGACCCGGAAGCCGCGGCGACCCTCGTCGAACGGCGTGGTGTGACGTCGATGGTCGGCACCGTCGACAACTACGTGGAACTGATGGATCTGCCCGGCTTCGCCGAGCGGGACTTCTCCACCCTCGGCAACGCGATGGCCGTGTCGTTCGTGCTCAAACTCGACCCCGAGATCCGCGGCCGATGGCGCGACGCGACCGGACACGTGCTCCGGGAGGCCAGTTACGGCATGACGGAGACGCACACCGCCGACACCATCACGCTCGGTTTCCAGACCGACGACGAGGATCTGCTCAGCGAACCCGTGTTCTGCGGGCTGCCGGTTCCGGGGACCGATGTGCTGGTCGTCGACGACGCCGGGGTTCCGGTGCCGGTGGGGCAACCCGGGCAGATCATCGTCCGCAGTCCGTCGCTGCTCACCGGCTACTACCGCAAACCCGACGCCACCGCTGCGGCGCTGCGCGACGGATGGCTCCAGACCGGCGACGTCGGCAAGCTGAACGGCAAAGGCGCACTGCACTATCTGGCGCGAAACAAGGAAATGATCAAGACCAACGGGATGAGCGTGTTCCCCTCGGAGGTGGAGGCACTGCTCCTGCTGCACCCCGACATCCAGTCGGCCGCGGTGGTCCCCAAGCCCGATCCGGGCAAGGGCCAGGTGCCGTTCGCGTTCGTCCAGCTCCTGCCCGACCGTCAGGTCTCGGGAGAGGAACTGCGGGCGTGGGCGGCCCGGAACATGGCCACCTACAAGGTCCCCACCGTCGAGGTGCTCGACGCACTACCCATGACGGCGACGGGGAAGGTCCGCAAGGCCGACCTGTTCGCCCTGGCCGAGGAGTACAAGTGACCCTGCTGGTCGCCAATCGCGGCGAGATCGCGCTGCGCATCATCCGCTCGGCGGAGGAGATGTCGGTCGACACCGTCGCCGTGTATGCGGAGGACGACGCCGACAGCCCCCACGTGCGCGCGGCGACCGAGGCGGTCGCGCTGCGCGGCTCGGGACCGTCCGCGTACCTGGACGCTCGCGCCCTCCTCGACGCGGCCGCCGAGTTCGGCGCGACGGCGGTGCATCCCGGTTACGGGTTCCTCAGCGAGAACGCCGATTTCGCCCGCGCCTGCGGCGAGGCCAGGCTGGCCTTCGTGGGCCCGAGCCCGGAGGTGCTCGACATCTTCGGCGACAAGTCGTCGGCACGCGAGGCCGCTGTCGCCGCGAAGGTTCCGGTGCTCGCCGCGACGAACGGCCCCACCGACCTGGACGGCGTCCGCGCGTTCTTCGCGGAGCAGCCGCGCGGCATCATGATCAAGGCACTCGCGGGCGGCGGCGGCCGCGGCATCCGCGCCGTCCGCAGCGCGGACCGGATCGACGAGGCCTACCGGGCGTGCGCGGCGGAGGCGGAACTCGGGTTCGGCAATCCCGCACTGTTCGCCGAGGCGCTGCTCGAGGGCGCCCGGCACATCGAGGTGCAGGTGGTCGCGGCACCGCAGGCGAGCGTGACGCGGGCACTCGCCGTCGGCGACCGCGACTGCAGCGTGCAGCGCCGCCACCAGAAACTCGTCGAGATCGCACCCGCGCAGGGGCTCGACCCCGGACTGCGCAGCGAACTGCACGAGGCCGCGGCGCGGCTGTGTGCCAGTGTCGGCTACCGGGGACTCGCCACCGTCGAATTCCTGGTGTCCCCGGACGGATTCGTGTTCCTGGAGGTCAATCCGCGGATTCAGGTGGAACACACGGTCACCGAGGAGGTGACGGGGATCGACCTCGTCGCCGTGCAGATCGACATCGCTCGGGGAGCGGACTTCGCGGAACTGGCGCTGCCGGACGGGGTCGGCGCCGTCGGGCTCGACACGTCGGGCACACCCGCTGTCGCGCGCGGAATCGCCGTCCAGTCCCGGGTGAACATGGAGACGATGCGCCCCGACGGTCAGGCCGTTCCCGCCGCGGGCACGCTGTCCGTGTTCTCCCCGCCGACGGGACCGGGGGTGCGCGTCGACACCTACGGGCGGCCGGGACTGTCGCCGAGCCCGCGGTACGACTCGCTCCTCGCGAAGGTGATCGTGCATTCCCGCGGGCAGTCGTTCGCGGCCGCGGCGCGCAAGGCGGATGCGGCGCTCGCCGAGTTCATCGTCGAGGGCGTCCCCACCAACATCTGCTTTCTCCGGGCGATTCTCACGGATCCCGGCTTCGCCGACGGCGTCGCCGGCACCGACTACCTGGCGGAGCGGATGGGTGCCCTCGTCGACGCCGCCCACGTGCATCATCCGGCGGAGGTCGCGTCGGACGCGGTCGAGTTGCGCGCCGGCGAGGACGTGCTGCGCGCACACCTGGCCGGGACGGTCGTGGAGTCGGCCGCCGAAGGGTCCACCGTGACGTCGGGTGCGCACCTCGTGGTGCTCGAGGCCATGAAGATGCAGCACGTGATCGCCGCCCCCACCGGCGCGGTGGTCGAGCGGAATCTGGTGTCGCCCGGGCAGACGGTCAACGCCGGCGATCCACTGGTCGTGATCCGCCGTACCGGATCGGAGGCCGGCGACGTGGCCGACAGTGCAACCGATCTCGATCGTGAGCGTGCCGATCTGGCGGAGATCCGGCAGCGGCACGACTACACGCTCGACGCCGCCCGGCCCGCCGCGATCGCGAAGCGCGCGAAGCTCGGGAGGCGCAGTGCCCGCGCCAACATCGAAGACCTGGTCGACCCCGGCAGCTTTGTCGAGTACGGGCCCCTCGTTCTCGCCGCGCAGCGCAGTCGCCGCTCCGAGCAGGACCTGATCGAGAACACCCCCGCCGACGGCCTGATCGCCGGCCTCGCCGCAATCAACGGGGACGTGTTCGGTCCGCAGAATTCCCAGGCGGTGGTGCTGTCGTACGACTACACGGTGCTCGCCGGAACCCAGGGCATGCGCAACCACGCGAAGACGGACCGGGTGATCGAACTCGCCGGCCGCAAGCAGGTTCCGGTCGTCCTGTTCGCCGAGGGCGGCGGCGGACGTCCCGGCGACACCGACGCCGGTCCCGCCGCGGGCCTGGACCTGAACACCTTCCGGTCGCTGGCGGCGCTGAACGGGAAGGTGCCGCTGGTGTCGATCGTGTCCGGCCGCTGCTTCGCGGGCAACGCCGCCCTGGCCGGGGTCTGTGACGTCCTGATCGCCACCCCCGACGCGAACATCGGCATGGGCGGCCCGGCGATGGTCGAGGGCGGCGGGCTGGGTGTGTTCCGGCCGGAGGACATCGGGCCGGTGGACGTGCAGCGCCGCAACGGTGTGATCGATCTGCTCGCCCGGGACGAGGCGCATGCCGTCGAACTGGCGAAGACGTACCTGTCGTACTTCCAGGGGGTGCTCCCCGACTGGGAAGCCCCCGACGAGCGGCTGGCCCGTCACGTCGTCCCGGAGAACCGGTTGCGCGCCTACGACGTTCGCAGAGCGGTGGAGTCCATCGCCGACGTCGGCTCGGTCCTCGAGCTACGCCGCGACCACGGCGTCGGCATCGTCACCGCGCTGATCCGGGTCGAGGGGGCGCCGTACGGTCTCGTCGCGAACAGCAGCCACCACCTCGGCGGTGCGATCGACGCGGTCGCGGCCGACAAGATGGCCCACTTCCTGGAACTGTGCGAATCGTTCAGCCTGCCGGTGGTCTCGCTTTGCGACACACCGGGATTCATGGTCGGTCCCGACTCGGAGAAGGAGGCCACGGTCCGCCGATTCGGCAAGCTGTTCATCACCGGCGCGCAGATGACCGTGCCGTACGGAACGGTCATCCTGCGCAAGGGCTACGGTCTCGGCGCGATGGCCATGGCGGGCGGCTCCTTCCACGCGTCCGAGTTCACGGTCGCGTGGCCGACCGGCGAGATCGGCGCCATGGGGCTGGAAGGCGCGGTGCGCCTCGGGTTCAGGAAGGAACTCGAGGCGCTCGATGACCCCGCCGAGCGGGACGCGGCATTCACGCAACTCGTCGACGCCGCCTACCAGCACGGGAAGGCACTCAACGCGGCGACGATCTTCGAACTCGACGACGTGATCGACCCGGCGGATACCCGCGCCTGGATCGTGCGGCTCCGCCGCCCGTGAGCACTTGTTAACCGCCGGACGTTAATAAGTACTCACAGGCGCGTCAGCGCACGACCCGACCACGTACCCGCCCGCACCTGATCGATCACCGACACGACGTCGGCAATCGGGACCTCGTGCGTGATCGACTCGAGGCGGCTGGGTGCGAGGTCGGAGGCGAGGCGGCCCCACAGTCGGCGCCGCTGGTCGATCGGGTACTGCACCGAGTCGATGCCGAGCAGGCTGACGCCGCGCAGGATGAACGGCAGGACCGTGGTCTCCAACTTCGGTCCGCCGGTCAGTCCACTGGCCGCCACGGCACCGCCGTATTCGATGGTGCTGAGCACGTGAGCGAGGGTGGCGCCGCCGACACAGTCGACTGCGGCAGCCCACTGAGCCTTGCCGAGGGGACGCGGTTTCGTGTCGGGTTCGGGGAGGCGTCCGATCACCTTGCTCGCGCCCAGCTGGGTGAGCAGTTCCGCCTTCTCCGGCTTTCCGCTCGACGCGACCACCTCGAAGCCGGCCGCCGACAGCAGGTCGACGGCGACGGTGCCGACGCCGCCGCTCGCACCGGTCACCAGGACCGGGCCGTGGCCCGGCTCGACGCCGCGGGACTGCAGTGCCTCCACGCTCATCGCAGCCGTGAAACCGGCGGTCCCGATCGCGGCGGCGGTGCGGGTGGACATGCCGTCGAGTTTCACCACCCAGTCGGCCGGGACGCGGGCGAACTGCGCGTACCCGCCGTGCCGGGCCGTTCCGATGTCGTAACCGTGAGCGACGACCTTGTCACCGACCGCGAACTCCGGCGACTGCGACTCGGCGACGATGCCTGCGACGTCGATGCCGGGGACGATGGGGTATTCGCGGACCACTCCGCCCTTCGGTGTCAGCGCCAGCGCATCCTTGAAGTTCACGCTGGAGTACTCGACCTGGATCGTGACCTCGCCCTGTGGCAGGAACGATTCGTCGACCGTCTCCTCGGAGAGGCCGATGGCGCCCTCGTTCTCGCGAGCGATCCAGGCGGTGAATTCCTTCATCAGCTTGCTCTCCTGACCTCGGGGGTGCGTCGAGACCATCATGCGACAACTGTGCCGCGTCGACGATGCCGGGGCGAGGATCCCGGGATCAGAACCTGAGGAGAACCTTGCTCGACGACGACGCGTCCTTGGCCGACGCGAACGCGGTGAGCGCATCGGCTACGTCGTACTCGGCCGTGATGATCGGATCGACCGCCAGCGAGCCGTCGGCGAGAGCGGCCACGACCTCGTCGATCTCGTCGTTGAACCGGAACGAACCGATCAGGTCCAGTTCCCGGGTGATCGCGATCGAGACGGGTACCGGCTGATCACCGGAGGGAAGCAGTCCGACCATCACGACCCGGCCGCCGCGCGCGGTCCCGTGGATCGCCGACCACAGACCGCGGTGGTTGCCGGAGCATTCGATGGTCACGTCTGCTCCGACCGCCGCGACCGCGCCGGCGTCGGTGGCCGTGAGGGTCACGTCCGCGCCCACGTCGCGCGCGATCTGCAGCGGGTACTCGTGCATGTCCACCGCCGTGATCTTCCCGGCGCCCGCTCGCTTCAGTACCGCCACCACGAGCGCCCCGATGGGTCCGGCGCCGATGACGAGGACCGACCGATCCTTCACCTCCCCTGCCCGCGCGACCGCGTGCCACGCCACGCTCGCCGGCTCGGCCAAGGAGGCGAGCCGCAGATCGAGCCCGGACGGGAGGACCCGCAGCATGCGGGTCGGGACGGCGACGTGGCTGACGAACAACCCGTCCGTGTGCGGAAAGTGCGCCGCACTGCCCAGGTACGTGCATCCGGGGGAAATGTTGGGGCGGTCGGCCGGATACGTCGCGCTGTCGCCGCCGGGTGTCGCGGGATGGATGGTGACGGGTGCGCCGGGACGGGGACCGCTGCCGTCCGTCGCGCCGATCAGCACTGTGCCCGACGCCTCGTGCCCGAGCCGCATCGGTGCGCGGAGGATCGACTCGCCTGCGGCGCCGTGCTGCCAGTAGTGGAGGTCGGATCCGCAGATTCCGCCGTAGGCGATGCGGATCACCGCCTCGTCCGGCTTCGGTGCGGCGATAGGCACGTCCTCGACGCGCAGGTCGTTCGCGCCGTGGGCGACGACCGCCTGCGCATGCGTCGGAATCTCGATCGTTTCCGTGCCGGTGGTCTCGGTGGTGTTCATCGGTGAAGTCCAGTTCTGTGGGATATGGGAGCTTGTCATCTGGTGACGGGTTCCGCGGTCGTGAGGAGTCCGAGTTCGTCCCTGCGCGGCATGCCCTCCCAGTCGCCGGACACGGTGCACGCGAAAGCCCCCACGGTCACCGCGGTTCTCAGACGGTCGCCGGGTGACTCTCCCGCGAGGCGGTCCGCGATGTATCCGGCAACGAAACCGTCTCCGGCCCCGACGGAGTCGACGACGTTCACCGGCACCGCCGGCAGGGAGAACGTCTCGCCGTCGACCATCGCCAGGCACCCCTGGTCTCCCAGTTTCAGGATGCTTTCGCGGGGACCCAGGTCGCGGACACGCGCGACGAGTTCTGCGGGGTCGCCGTCACCCACCGCGATCGCGGCCTCGTCCTCACCGGCGAAGACGATGTCCGACAACGCTATCAGCTCGCGGAAGACGGGACCCGCTTCTTCCGGCGACCACAGCGCACGGCGGTAGTTGAGATCGAACGACACCGGAATGCCCAGTGCGCGTGCCCGTTCGACGCAGTACAGAGTGGTCTTCCTGGCGCTGTCGGACAGGGCCGGGGTGATGCCGGTGACATGCAGCAGCGACGCCGACTCGAGGCGGTCGTCCGCGATGTCCGACATCGTGAGCCGCGACCCTGCGCTGCCGGTCCGGTAGTACCAGACGCGGGTGGCGGTGGCGGTTCGCCGCTCCTTCACCATCAGCCCGGTCGGGGCGTCCGGATCGCGGATGACGTCGGCGGTGATTCCCTCGGCCCGGAGTTCACGCTCGACCAGGTCACCCAGGCTGTCCTGGCCGACGCGCCCGACCCAGGCGACGTCCACGCCGAGCCGTCGTAGCGCGATCGCGAAGTTCGTTTCGGCCCCGCCGATTCCCAGGTGCAGCGTCGAGGTGTGGGCGAGTGCACCGGTGTCCGCCGCTCGGGTGAGTGCCATCGTTTCGCCGAACGTCAGTACCGTCATCACGCGACCGCCGGTTCTGCGACGACGCCCGCGAGGCGCCGGCATCGTTCGGCCAGCTGACCGAGGTCCCCGCCGCGGAGTGCGTCCCCGATCAGGGGGCCGCCGAGGCTGACCGCCGCCGCTCCGGCGGCGATCCACACGGGGACGTCCTCGATGCTCACCCCGCCCGAGGGGACGACCTGGATGTCGGGGAAGGGCCCGCGCAGGTGCGCGATGTACTCCGGGCCGACCACCGATGCCGGGAACAACTTCACTGCGGTCGCACCCGCGTTCCATCCGTTCCACAGCTCGGTCGGGGTGAATCCGCCCGGGTAGATCGGGACACCCGCACGCACGGCCGTGGCGATGACGTCGAGGTTGGTGGTCGGTGTCACGAGGAAGTCGGCACCCACGTCGAGGGCGGCCCGGGCCTGGTCGACGGTGGTGACCGTGCCGACCCCGATCTCGGCGCCGTCCGGTGCGTCGCGCCGGATGCTGCGCAGAGACTCGAGGGTGCCCGGCGTGCTCATCGTCAGCTCGACGGCCCGCACCCCGTTCTCGGCGAGGACGGTCACGACGGGGGCGTACCGGTCGGCGTGCGCGGCGCGCAGCACTGCGATGACGGAGGAGATCATGCCGCCGTCACCTCACGATCGGTGGCGTTGGCGGCCAGCGTGAGGTCGCGGTCGCGAGTTTCCGGTGCCATCGTCGAGGCGATCAGAACCGTCACGGCCATCACGATCATGTAGACCGCGACGGGGATCCAGGAGCCGGAGAAGGCCGTGACGAGGGCCGCGCAAATCAGTGGCGCGACACCGCCGCCGAAGATCGACGCGAATTCACGTCCGAGCGTGACTCCGGCGTAGCGGTAGCGGGAGCCGAAGATTTCCGGGAAGTAGCTCATCGTGACACCGACCGCGCCCTGGCAGGCCAGGATGAAGCCGACGATCATCGCCATCGTGATCAACAGGTGCGAGCCGGTGTTCAGAGCCAGGAAGGTCGGCACCGGCAGGATGATCAGAGCGATCACGATCGAGATGTACACCGGCTTGCGGCCCACCCGATCGGACAGCCGACCGAACCCATAGGCCGCGATGCCGCCGCAGATGGCCCCGACCAGCAGCACCTTGGGAATGAACGTGGGGTCGACGTGCACGTCGTTCTTGAGGTACGACGCCATGAACACCTGGTACGTGTACGACTGCGCGCTGATGCCGATCGTCATGAACATGACGATGAACAGCGGCTTCTTGCCGTTCGCGAAGATCTCCTTCACGGGTGTCTTCGGAACGTGGTGCTGCTCCTTGAGTTCCTGGAACACCGGGCTCTCGTTGAGCTTGCGACGGATGACGAACGCGGCGACAGTCACGAGCAGACTGCTGATGAAGACGAGCCGCCAGCCCCAGGACATGAGCTGCTCCTCCGGCAGGAGCTGCGCGGCGATCCACGCGACTGCGCCGAGCGCCGTGCCCAGCGCGGCCCCGGTCATCACCAGCGCGGCGAGCCGGCCTCTCCTGCCTATCTGCGCTGTCTCCGTCAGAAGGGTTGCACCACCGGACTGTTCGGCGCCCGCGCCGAATCCCTGGAAGAATCGGCACGCGACGAGGAGAGCGGGTGCGAGCAGCCCGACCTGACTGTAGGTGGGCAGCAGACCGATACCCAGTGTCGCGCCGCCCATCAGCATCAGGGTCGCGACGAGCACCCATTTGCGGCCGAGACGCTCACCGTAGCGTGAGAAGAACAGGCCGCCGAGCGGTCGGGCGAGGAACCCGACGGCGTAGGCGCTGAAGCTCGCGAGGATGCCCGCCGCGGGCGAGATGTTCGGAAAGAACAGTGTGTTGAAGATCAGCGCCGAGGCGGTGCCGTAGATGACGAAGTCGTACTGCTCGAGGGTGGTGCCGATGAGTCCCGCCCACGCCGCCCGGCGGACTGCGGCCGGGTCTGCCTGGGGTGTACCGCCTGCGCGGCCGGGTGTTTTCGGGTTCACCGTGGGGTCGAGTGTAGTGTCCATGGATTCCTCCATTGGTGGTTCCCGGAAAGTCCGGGCAGGGGGTGAGAGAGTCAGATGGTCGCCCTGGACTGCAGCGTGAGCGCGCCGGGGTCCGGGACCGGGGCGGATGCTTCACCGGCGGCGACAGCCGGCCCGTGGCGGACGATGATGTCGACGAAGTCGGCAATCCGCGAGACGAACTCGGTGTGCGCAGCGAGAACGCTGGGAAACAGGCCTCCGTCGACGAAGACGGAGCGAACGAATTCTGTAGTGGAAGCGGCGTTGTCGGCCATTCCTGCCAGGCGCGGTCGAGCGGGGTCGGTCATGGATCGTGCGTGTGGGCCGGGGTCGAATCCAGGCAGCGGGGCGATGCAGGCGAGATACGCCGCCACGGTCAGAGCAAGGAACTGCGGGACGTCACCGCGGCCGAGGTGTTCGAGCGCGGGGATCGGGATACGCTGCGCCAATTTGACCGATCCGTCGGAGCCGACCTGCGAGGTGCGGTGTCCCAGAGCGGTATTGGACCAGCGCGAAAAGAGTTGCCGGATGTAGTCGTCCGTGTCGACCGCTTCGGGAACAGTGACTGTCGGCAGGTATTCGTCGCACAGGATGCTGCGCGCCGCGTCCTCGACGAACGGTCGTGCCACGGACTCGGGGATGGTGGCACACCCGTCGAGTGCGCCGAGGTACGCGATGAGCGAATGCGTCCCGTTGAGCAGCCGGACCTTCATCAGCTCGTACGGCTCGACGTCGTCGGTGAACAGTGCGCCGCCGTGCTCCCAGGCGGGACGGCCGGCGGCGAACTTCTCCTCCATCACCCACATCGTGAACGGTTCGGCGGGGACGGCGATCGTGTCCCGCACGCCGAGGTGCGTCAGGGCCGTCTCGTTGTATCGGTCCGAACTGGACGGCACGATGCGGTCCACCATCGAATTGGGGAACGCCACGGACGCATCCATCCAGGTCAGTACCTCGTCACGGAGGGGTGCCCTGAAGGTGCCGACGAACTCGCGCACGAGCCGTTCGGTCTGCCGCCCGTTTGCCAGCAGGTTGTCGCAGCTGAGGATGGTGATCGGGGTGCCGTGTGTGCTCGCCCGCAGGGCCAGTGCGCGGGCGATCTGTCCGATCGTCGTGCGCGGCGTCGAGGCCTCGGCGAGATCACGCCGGACAGCGTCGGAGTCGAGGTCGAGGGATCCGGTCTCGGGAGACACGGTGTACCCGTGTTCGGTCACGGTGATCGTCACGATCTTCGTTGCCGGATCCGCGATCGCGTGAACGACGGACTCCGGATCGTGTTCGGCCACCAGGGTCCCGGTGTGGGAGCCGGGAACTCTGACACGCGATCCACCGGGCGAGATCTCGACGACGCTGTAGAGCAGATCCTGCGCCGTCATCGCATCGGCGACGGCGCTCGACCGGCTCGCCACACCGAGGATCCCCCACGGCCCGGGTTCGCGTTCCATTGCCAGCGCGGTGTAGACGGCCTGGTGGGCACGGTGGAAGTTGCCGAGCCCCAGGTGCACGATCCCGGTGCCTTCCGGCACCCGCCGGTGGATCAGTGCCGCGGCGGAAACGTTTCGGCGTGAGAGTGGGTGTTCGGTCATGCGCGTCACCAATCCGTCATGGAGCCGTCGCGGCGCCGGGCGACCGGGAGGTAGGCCTGCTCGTAGGGATACTTCGCCGCGAGTTCCTCGTTCATCGTCACTCCGACACCCGGTGCGTCACCGGGGGTGAGATGGCCGTCCGCGAACGACCACGCGTGCGGGAAGACCTCACTGACGAGCGGGTCGTAGCCCATGTATTCCTGAATTCCGAAGTTCGGCGTCGCCAGTCCGAGATGTAGGCTCGCGCCCAGGGAGATCGGCGAGACGTCCGACGGCCCGTGCGGTCCGCCTCGCACCTGATACACCTCGGCGAGCGCAAATATTTTGCGGACGTGGCTGATTCCGCCGGCGTGGACGATCGCCACGCGAATGAAGTCGATCAGTTGTTCGGTGATCAGGTGCTGGCAATCCCAGATCGTGTTGAAGACCTCGCCGATCGCCAGCGGCGTCGTGGTGTGGTTGCGCACCAGACGCAACGCGTCCTGGTTCTCTGCCGGCGTGACGTCCTCGAGCCAGAACAGATTCACCGGCTCGAGCGATTTGCCGAGCCGCGCGGCCTGCTGCGGGGTGAGTCGATGGTGGGCGTCGTGCAGCAACTTGAGGTCGGGGCCGACATGGTCCCGGACCGCCGCGAGGACCCCGGGCACATGATTGAGGTAGGCGTCCGTGTCCCATACCTCCTCGACCGGGAGTGCGCCGCGGCTCGCGGGCTCGTATCCCGCAGCCCCCTTGTGCACACCGTAGACCGAATCGAGTCCGGGCACCCCGGACTGCACACGAATCGCCTGAAAGCCCTTCTCCCGCTTGGCGTCGACGGAGTCGAGCAGCGCGGGCACGTCCCACCCGGTGGCGTGGGTGTACGACAGGACGCGGTCACGCACGGCACCGCCGAGCAACTGGTAGACGGGCTGGCCGAGCGTCTTGCCCTTGATGTCCCAGAGCGCCACGTCGACCGCGCCGATCGCGGCCATCGTGACCGGCCCGCGGCGCCAGTACACCCCACGGTAGAGGTACTGCCAGGTGTCCTCGATCCGCGTCGCGTCCCGTCCGATCAGCAAGGGAGCGACGTGGTCTCGCAGATACGACGCGACGGACAGTTCGCGGCCGTTCAGTGTCGCGTCACCGTAACCGACGACGCCGTCGGCGGTGGTGATCTTCAGGGTGACGAAGTTGCGGGTGGGGCTGCAGACCAGCACGTCCGCGGAGATGATCTTGTCGGTCATGCCCGTGATCCTTTCGCTCCGACCGCGGGAGCAACGACGTTGCGCAACTGCTCCCCGCGTGCGAGTCGGGTGATGTTGTCGGTGATGTCGTCGACGCGGCCGAGAAACGTCTGCCGCGACACCCCGGAAGAATGCGGCGTCATCATGATGTTGGGGAGTTCGGAGAACGGGAGGGCACTGGGCGCACCTCGACCGTCGGCGCCGGGATAGTCGTACCAGACGTCGATGGCCGCAGCCGCGATGGTCGACGAGGACAGCGCGTCGAACAGTGCCTGCTCCTGGACGAGAGGCCCGCGGCCCACGTTGACCAGCACACCGTCGCTGCCCAGCGCACGCAATTCGTCGGCGCCGATCATGCCCCGCGTCCGGTCGTCGAGCGGTGCGGACACCACGACGACATCGGATTCGGCGAGGAGACGCCCGAGCTGGGACACGTCGGCCGCCCAGTCCAACCCCTCACCCGTCGCATCGACGTTGCCGCGGCCGGTCACGGCCGCTCCTGTCGCGCCGAATGCCCGGAACAGATTCCACGCGGCGTTGCCGATGTGGCCGAAACCCACGAAACCCACCCGCGCACCCTGCAGTGAATTCGACTGTGTGAGGCGGTCGTCGTAGACCGACGTCGCCCACACCCCGCGCCGCAGGGCCGCGTCCTGGGCGACGAAGCCGCGCCGAAGCATCACTGCGGCCGCCACGACGTATTCCGCGATCGACTTCTCGTGGTGGAAGGTGTTCRCCACCAGCACGTCGGGGGCCAGGGCGCCGAACGAGATATTGTCTGTCCCGGCGCCGGCGACGTGCACGAGCCGCAGCGTGGTCGCGGACGACGCCATCGACGGCGTGAACTTTCCCCCGACATACACGTCGGCGTCACGCAGATCTTCGATCAGGGCAGCCTCGTCGAAGCTGCCGTGCCAGGACAGTTGCGATCCTGTGGGAACCGCGGCATCGAACCGCGCCCGGTGTGGGATCAGATTACTGTCGGCAACAACGATTTTCATCTAGCGGCTCTCTTTTCCGGGGCGAAACACCCGATCGTGCGCCGGTCCGGCCGACGCACGGACGACAAGTTGTGTGGGGAGGTGAACTTCGCGGACGTCGGAATCCGGTTCGCCGGCGCGCTGGTACACCAGGTCGAGACTCAGCACGCCGGCTCTCGCCATGGGCACGTTGACACTCGTGAGCGCGGGGTTGGCGAGCTCGGCCAGCGGTGAGTCGTCGATGCCGACGACGCTCAGGTCGTCCGGAACCGAAAAGCCCATTGCGCGGACGCCGTTCATCACACCGATCGCCATCGGATCGTTGTGTGTGATCACGGCACTCGCACCGGTCGCGATCACGCTCGCGGCCGCGGCATGACCACCCGCGAGGGTCTCCTGCTGCCAGCCGAGCAGGCTCAGCTGCACATCGCGGGACTTGCAGAATTCCTCGACCGCGGCGACGCGGCGCTGATTCGACCAGGACTGCGGCGAGCCCTGGACGTAGGCGAGGTGTTCGTGCCCGAGGGCAACGAGGTAGTCGATGGTCTGACGAAGACCGTCCTCGGAATCCGCCACGATGCAATCGCATTCGGGCGAAGACCGGTTGACGAGCACCAGTGGGGTGTCGCCGGCAAGCTGCACGATGTCGGACGCGGGCAGTCGCGGCGCGCAGACGACGAGTGCGTCGACACGACCCTGCAATTCGCCGAGGACCTCGCGCTCACGATCCGCGCTGCCGTCCGTGTCGGTGAGGAGCACGGTCTGCCGCCGGTGCCACCCCTGAGCCTGCGCCGCCTTCACGAAACTCGCGAACACCGTGTGCGCAATGTCGGGCACCACGACAGCGACGGTGGTCGCCGTCGGCCTCACGGCGTCATTGCGTGTCGGCGACGCCGCCCGGTAGCCGATCTCGTCGGCGACCGCGATGATCCGCGCGAGAGTGTCCGGTCCGATCCGGTCCGGGGCACTGAACGCCCGCGATGCGGTGGACAGGGATACCCCTGCGCGTTGAGCGACCTCGGTCAAGGTGGGTGCCACTGTGCTACCGCCTCGCTGTTCGTTGTGACTGCCGACACACACTATTCACCCGCTTGCGCAAGATTGTCAAGACTTGCGCAAGGCTTGCGGCAACTGTTGTGTGCCGTGCGGGTCACACGTCCAGGAGTGACAACAGCCGATCGGATTCGAACAGCGCGTCCCGGTCGAACGTGGACGTCGAGGCCAGGAGTTCGTCGGCGCCGGTGCGCGCCCTCAGCGCGTCGAGCGCGACCTTCACCTGCTCGGCGTCGCCGTGGATCGACGACGCGATCGTGGCGTCGACCTGTTCGCGCAGCCGCGGGGTCCAGGGCTGAGTGCGTATGTCCGCGACCGATTCGAGCGGCGGAAATTCGCCGGTCCGGCTCGATTGCGCCAGCGCCCACGCCTCCGGGAGCAGCAGTTCACGGGCCCGGTCGTCGTTCTCGGCGATCATGACCTCGAGCGAGATCATCACGTACGGGGCCCGGTGAACGGCGGATGGGACGAAGCTGTCGCGGTACCGGTCGAGTTCCGGGACGCGCGCGCCCGACCCTTGAAGGATCGGCCCGCCGACCACCACCGGCAGACCGGCCTTCGCGGCGAAGTCGAGTCCGCGGCGAGTCGCGAGAACGAACATCGACGGGGGGCTCGCCACCTGGGGCCGGGCCGTCACGGTGCCCTTGCCCTCGAGGTAGTTCCGCACCTCGTCGAGGTCGTCCGCGAACGTGTCGGGGGCGTTGCGGTCGCGTCGCAGCGCCTCCCGCACCGGCTTGGTGAATCCCAGGGACCGCCCGACCCCCAGGTCGATGCGGCCCGGGTACACGGCCTCGAGCATCAGGAATTGTTCGGCCACCACCAGCGGCTGGTGGTTCGGCAACATCACACCACCCGAGCCCAACCGGATCCGGCTGGTGCGGGCGCCGAGGGCCGCGAGCAGCACGGGCGGCGACCCGCTCGCGATGCCCGGCACGGCGTGGTGCTCGGCCACCCAGAACCGCTCGAATCCGAGGTGTTCGGCGTGCACCGCCCGCTCGATCGTCCCGGTCAGCGCGGCAGAGTCGGGCGCACCGCGGCGCGTGCGGGACCGGTCCAGAATCGAGAGCTTCACCTCCGGGGGAACCGCCGTCCTGCCGGCGGTATTTCCTCACCCCGTCCGCACTCGGTGGACGAGTGTGCCCGCTTCGCTGACATACTGACCGCCGCAGGATCCACGATCGCCGGGAGGTCAATGGTGAGCAGCACAGGGACTATGTCGTACTCGCTGGATGTCACGTCGCGGTCCGCAGCGCAGATGCGGGAGTGCGCAGAGTTCTTCAGCGAGCCCGAGCTGGCCCATCTGCCCACCGCCCGCCTCGCGGACGCACTGGAGTCGCTGGCCGAGGCGGGCCGCTACGAGCACACCGTGGAGGAACTGGAAGTCGGCTCGCAGCTGGCGTGGCGCAATCACGCCCGCTGCGTCGGTCGCAAGCACTGGCGCACGCTGAAGCTGATCGATGCCCGCCACGCCACCACCGCGGACGAGATTGCGGAGGCGTGCTGGGAGCACCTGCGGGTCGCGACGAACGGCGGCGCGCTGCGCTCGGTCATCACGGTCGGTCCCCTACCGCTGGCGGACGGACGCGAGTACAAGATCGTCAGCCCGCAACTGATCCGGTACGCCGGCTACCGCCACGCGGACGGGACGGTGACCGGGGACCCCGCCCAGGTCGGAATCACCGAGGCGGTGACGAAGATGGGGTGGCGGGGCGCAGGCACGCCGTTCGACGTGCTGCCGCTGCTGGTGAGCACCCCCGACGAGACGCTGCGCTGGTACGAGATTCCATCCGAGCTGGTGCTCGAGGTCGAGATCGAGCACCCCGACTACGCCTGGTTCGCCGATTTCGGTCTCAAATGGCATGCCGTGCCCGCCGTGTCGAACATGAGCTTCTCCGTCGGCGGGCTGACGTATCCGCTGGCGCCGTTCAGTGGGTGGTACGTGAGCACGGAGGTCGGGGCCCGCAACTTCAGCGACCGGGACCGGTACGACATGCTGCCCGCCATCGCCGAAAAGCTGTGCCTGGACACGACGTCGGAGCGGACGCTCTGGCGCGACCGGGCACTGGTCGAACTGAACCGCGCCGTGATCCACAGTTACCGGCAGTCCGGGGTGCACATGGTCGATCATCACACCGTCGCCAAGCAGTTCATCAGCCATGTCGAACGCGAGGAATCGCTGGGCCGGAAGTGCCCCACCGACTGGTCGTGGATCAACCCACCGATGTCGGCGGCGCTCACCCCGACGTTCCACCGACTCTACGACGCGCCCGACATGGACCTCCGCCCCAACTTTCTCCCGGCCGCCAGCTCGGGTTGCCCGATCTCCGGTCAGCCGCGGTAGGGCGGGGCGACGCCCCAACCCCAGTGCGGGACGGGTGCGTGCTCGACCACCTCGGCTCCCGGACTCGAATTCTGCAGGGCGAGCCGGGTCCCCCACTCGACGTATGCCATGAAGGCGGAGCGGAATTCGGGGTCGGACGGCAGGGCCGCGTCGTCGGCGGCGAGACTCATGGTCGCGGCGAAGCGGTGCCGCTGTTGCGGGCTGATGGCGAGACCGATGTGGTGCCGCAGCATGCGTTCGTAGCCGCCGAGGTGTTCGGTGTATCCCGGCGGGCCGCCGAACACCTCGCACCACCACAGGGTGACGTTGCGGCGATGCTCCTCGTGCACGCCGCCGGGGAACATCGGCGACAGCAGTTCGTCGCGCTCCACCCGGTCGTAGAAGGCGTCGATCAGCCGCCGGAACGACTGCTCACCGCCCGCCCATTCGTACAGGGACGGGGTGTCCTGATCGCTCATGCGAGCTCCCGATTTCCGTCGTCTCTCCATTACAATACACATCAGTATTGGATTGAAAAGAGGTTCGAGCATGAGTGTGGCCGGGCGCAGTCGCGACACCGACATCGACACCCGGGTCCTGAGAGTTGCGGGCCGGCAACTGTCCCGGGCCGGATACGACGCGATGTCGCTCGCCGCGATCGCGGCGGAGGCGGGCACCACCCGCCAGGCGCTGTACCGCCGGTGGGCGACGAAGGCGGAGTTGGCCGCGGCCGTCGTGGCGCAGTTGGCCGACGAGGAGACCGGCCGGTCGTCGGCGGACCCGTTCGGTGATCTGGTTCGCGAACTGGCCGACTTCCAGCGCGGGGTGTCGCGCACCGGCCGGCTGTCACTGGTCGGGACGATGCTCCAGGACACGACGGACGGTGACGTCCGCGCGCAGTACCGTGCCCGGGTGGTGGCACCGCGCCGGCGCCGTATCCGCGCCATCCTGGATCGTGCCGCGGAGCTGAAGATGATCGACGCCGACGCCGATCTCGAGGTCGCCGTCACGATGACCACGGGCAGTTGGTACGGCCGCGCCCTGGCCGGCGATCCGCCCCCCGCGGACTGGCCTGCCCGGACCGCCGCGCTGATCTGGCGGGCAGTCGGAGGAACGGTTCCCTCCTGAGCGATTCCTACGCAGCAGACCGGCGGTCGCCCATGTTCCGCGACATCAGGACCCCGGCGAGGAGGAGAACACCCGCGATCGCGATGAACCATCCCGTGCGGTGCAGTCCGTCGTCGCCGATGACGTGACCGGCGGTGGTCTGCAGCACGACGGCCGACAGGTTCGCCCCGATGTACTGCACGGTGCGGTACATCCCGATCGCCGTGCCCACTTCCTCGACGGACGTGACCGAGCTGATCAGATTCTGGTTTCCGATGTTGTTGAATCCGTTGGGGATTCCCAGCACTGCCGCCACCATGAGCAGCACGACGATCGGGGCGGTGCTGCTCTCCACCGAGGCCAGGAGCACCCCGCCCACAAGCAGCGCACACGTCCCGACGGTGAGCGTTCGGCGTACCCCGTGCCGCCGGTACGTCCGGGACGCGAGCAGTGTGGAGCCGATACCGACGACGGCGACGGGAAGCATCGTCAGCCCCGCCTCAGTGGCGCCCATTCCCCGGGAGTACTGCAACCACTGCGGGATTCCGAAGAAGACGCAGTAGAAGGCCGTGTAGGTGAGGAGGGTCCGCGCGAGGGTCGCGCTGAGCGCCCGGTTCCGGGCCAGTGCCCGAACGTCGATGAACGGTTCATCCGCCCGACGTTCCCACTGGACGAACAGCGCCAGCACCAGCGCCCACACGGGGATCAGCCACCACACCGGGTCGGTGGTGATCGACAGCAGGAACAGCATCGTGGACGAGACGAGCGCGAGAAACAGCAGGACTCCCACGACGTCGAGTGCGTGCACCAGTTGCCGTCGACTGACCGACATGCCGCCGACGAAACCGACGTTCGCGAACTTCGTGACCGCGACGGCGCTGAACGCGACGATCGGGAGGTTGATCCACATGATCGACTGCCAGCCGAACGCACCCACCAGCAGTCCGCCGAGCGTCGGGCCGAGTGCCACGACTCCCTGGCTGCAGATCGCGAGGGTCGTGATCGCGGTGCGCGGTTGCGCACCGTGCCGTTCCGCGTACCCGCGAATCATCGTCATCGCGTTGGGATACTGGGTGGCGGTTCCGATTCCGACGAGGATGCGGGAGAAGATCAGCCAGCCGACCGTGGGTGCGAGCAGACCGGCCACGGAGCCCAGCGCCACCAGTGCGAGGCCCCCGAGGTACACCTTCCGGGCGCCGAGGAGGGCGCCGAGCTTCCCCGCCATCGGCGCGGTGACGGCGGTGGCGATGTAGAGCGCGGAGATCACCCAGGTGATGCCGGACGAGGAGCCGAACTGGGCGGCGATGCCGACGATCGCCACCGCGATCATCGACGAGTTCAGGGGTTGGAGAATGCTCCCGGTGGCGACGGATCCGCTGACCCGGAACGGTACGGACGGCGACTTCTGCGCGACAGCGGTGTCGGCGACGGTCGCGCTCACGAGTTCATCAGTGACTCCCGCTGCGGCGCCGACTCGGGGGTTGCTGCGAGTCGGCGGAGTAGCCGTCCGGCGATGAAGAGGAGGTCGCGTTCGGCGTCGGTGCATTCGGTGGCGAGCGCCGCCGAGAGCCATTCGCTCCGCCGCGAGCGGTCGGCGGTGAGGGTTTGCAATCCCAGCGCGGTGATCGCGACGATGCTCGCCCGGGCATCCTGGGGGTCCACGGTGCGGGATACCATGCCGGAGTCTTCGAGGATCGAGACGGTCCGCGCGATGGACTGCGGCGCCACCTGCTCGAGATCGGCGAGGGCACGGGCGCTCATCGGACCTTCCCGGTCGAGATGCGCGAGGGCCTGCAGCTGCGAGGGCGTGAGCAGGTGCCCGGACCGCTGGGTCCGGATGCGCCGGGTGAACATGACGACATCCTCACGGAGTCGATCAGCCTTCTCGTCCATGTATTCGCCTCTCGTTCGCCGGAGCAATTTCATTAGCCAGTCTAGCTGTTTTATTTCTCCAGGTCAATCGTCATGTTGCGCCAACTACGTGCGCATACAGTCAGAAATATTGCCAGCACAGCTGTCTAAATCGTCGTGAGTGGACGGATTCACCCAGGTCGGGCAGGGTCGGCGGGTGTCTGACAGGAAACTCCGAGGCGATCGCTGGCAGTATGAGGACGGCGAAACGCTGATCGAGATCCGAAAGAAGGTGGTCGTGACTCTCCGCACACGGACAGCCGGCATCGTTGCAGTGGTGGCCCTGACGTTCCTGGCCACGGCATGCACCATCGGAGACACCGGCACCTCGGAACCCCCGACCACCACCCAGGCCGCGCCCGCCTCGATTGCCGTTCCCGCGGCCGCCGGCGCGCCGATCAACCCGACCACCCCGATCGTGGTCACCGCCACGGGCGGCCGGCTGACCACCGTGACGGTCACGAATCCCGCGGACGCCGGCGCACCGGTCGCCGGCGCCCTCGCCCCCGACGGCACGAGTTGGACGAGCACCGCGCCCCTCGGATACGGGTCCACGTACACGGTCGTCGCCGACGCGGCGAACCCCGACGGCGCCCCCGTCGAGCAGACGTTCACGGTGACGACGATGACCCCCGATTCCACCGCGTACGCGAACGTCGTCCCGGCACCCGAGGTCGTCGCGGACACGGGCATCGGCGTCGGCCAGCCCATGGTGTTCCAGTTCACCGCTCCGGTCGCCAACAAGGCCGCGGTGCAGGAGCGACTGCACGTGACGACAACACCGCCGCAGCCCGGGGCCTGGTACTGGACCGACGACCAGAACGCGCACTATCGCGCCGCAAACTATTGGGCGCCGGGAACCAAGATCCACATCGAGGCGGACGTGTTCGGCGTCGACCTGGGCGACGGCGTCTTCGGTGCCGAGAACAATGCCGCCGACTACACCGTGCACGACTCGTGGGTCGCCAAGGCGGACGGTGCCAGCGAGGTGCTCACCGTGTTCCACAACGGTGTTCAGGAAACCTCGATGCCGATGAGCCTCGGCTCCCCCGACCACCCCTCGCACGAGGGCCCGCACGTGGTCTCCGACAGGCAGCAGAGCATCATCATGGACTCCTGCACGTACGGCGTCTGTGCCGGCGACCCCGACTACTACCGCGAGAAGGTCGACCTGAACCTCCGCATCTCGAACGACGGCGAGTTCGTCCACTCGGCGCCGTGGTCGGTGGGCGATCAGGGCAACAGCAACGTCTCCCACGGCTGCGTGAACCTGGCTCCCGCCAACGCCCAGTGGATGTTCGACCATTTCGGTATCGGCGACGTCGTCGAGATCACCAACTCGGGCGGGCCGATCCTGCCCGTGTGGGACACGTACGGGGATTGGGAAGTTCCGTGGGCCGAGTGGCAGGCAGGTAACGCAACCGGATAGGAGGCGCTCGTGAGTTCACCATCCGCGGAATGTGTCGCGCAGCTGAAGGCGGTGCTCCCGCACCGGGTTCATCTGCCGGACACCGACGACTACCGCGCGGCACTGGGCAGAGTGTTCTTTCCCGACGCCGCGAGACGCCGACCGTCCTGCGTCGTCGAACCGGAGTCCGTGGAGGACGTCTCCACTGTCATGCGGGTTGCGCATCGGACGGGCGGCACCGTCACCGTCCGCGGCGGCGGGCTGAGTTCGAACTGTGTCGCCGACGACGCCGTCATGCTCGACTTGTCTGCCCAGATGAACACGGCGCGGCCCGAGGACGACCGAGTGGTCGTCGCCGGCGGCGCCACCGTGGGAACCATGCTGGACGCACTCGCCCCCACCGGCCGGGTGGTGCCGGTCGGGATCGTGGGGCATGCCGGCTTCGGACTCGTCACCCGCGGCGGCGTCGGCTACCTCACCCGCAGTCTCGGGCTGACCGTCGATCAACTGCTCGAGGTCGAACTCGTGCTGCCCTCCGGCGAAGTCGTCCACCTGTCCGATGCCAGCACCGGCGACGAGGCCGATCTGTGGTGGGCGGTCCGGGGTTGCGCACCGTGCTTCGGGGTCGTCACGTCGGCGGTGCTGCGCACCCATCCGCAGGGCCCGGTGTGGGTCGATCGAATGGTGCTCGGACTCGAAGCGCTCGCCACCTATTTCCGTGTCGCCCCGACGCTTCCGCGTGACACGACGATGGGCGCGGTGCTCGGTTACAGCGCGCTGTCCGCCGACGAACCCGTCCTGTTCGTGTACACCGCGTGCGCGAGCGACGATGCATCCGACATCGACCGCGCCCGGGCCGCCGCCACCTCGGTCGCCGCCGTGTCGGGCAGCGTGCTGTACCGGTCCGAGACCTCGGGCAACTACCTCGACGGGCTACCCGAATTCGCGCCACCCGGAGCCGACGGCGAAGAACCGGAACCGATCCGGCTGCCCCAACCGGGTGACCACAGGGGGTCGTTCTTCGGGAAGGCCGTCTTCACCGGACCGACCCTCGACTCCCACCTCGCAGAAGCCCTGGCCACCCAGATCCGCGGGGCGCCGACGCGGGAATGTCGTATCGACTTCCAGCACACCGGCGGTGCACTCGCCGATGTGGGTAACGGCGACACCGCCTTCTGGGGTCGCGGCGGCGAATGGAACATCCCGCTCAACGCCATCTGGTCCGACCCCTACGACGGCGCCGCCTGCCTGTCCTGGGCGGGCGGCACCCTCGACGCGCTCGCACCCCACACCACCGGCGTCTACAGCGTCGAAGTCCGGCCCGGATTCCCCGAGACGGGCGCCGAGATCGACGCTGCCTACGGCGGAAACCTGCGGCGACTGCGCGAACTGCGGCAAAGGCACGATCCGATGGGGGTGCTGACGCACTACCCGCTCTGAGATTCGCAGATGTCACACGCAATCGTCGACGGCAGCCCGGCCGGCGAAACGTGCTGCAAGGAAGTCGATCGCACCCGGCGCGCCGGAGACCAAGGTGGTGTTGTGACTCGGCACATGCGGGCTCGGTCCACTCGGCCCGAACTGGAGGGCAGCGCGGATGCCGTCGAGAACCGCGTAGCCGGCCTGTGGTCCGGCGAGGAATTCGGATTCCGGTCCTTCGTAGTCGGCGGTGACGACCGCCCAACCACGGGATAGCAGATACGCGATCATCAACGACTCTGATGCGGTCGAGCGACTTGTACAGCAGCTGCCAGGAATCGACCGGGATCGGCACACTCCGTCCCGTCACCGCCGCGACCAGAAGGCGCAACCACCGCCGAATGCGCACGAAAAACATGCTACCGTGCGAATGGTACGACCGAAAGGACTTTTTGTGGACGCCGTCGTGTTGCGAGAATTCGGGGAGCCGGATGTCTTGAAGGTGGAGTCGATTTCCGACCCCGTGGCGAGCTCGGGTTGGGTCACCGTCCGCCTGAAGGCGGCCGCGCTAAACTGGCACGACGTCCTCGTCCGCCAGGGCAGGTATTCGTCACCGCTGCCGCACGTACTCGGCGCCGACGGCGCAGGCATTCGCAGCGACACGGGCGAGGAGGTTCTCGTCCTCCCGTCGCTGTGGTGGGGAGATCGCGACGCCGCGCCGAGCGCACAGTGGGAGATCCTCGGCGATCACCAGCGAGGCACCTATGCCGAGTTGGTGCGCGTTCCCGCAGACTGCGTCGCCCCCAAACCACGCGGGCTCAGCTGGGAGCAGGCCGCCGCACTGCCCCTCGTCGGACTCACCACCTACCGCGCCCTGTTCACGCGTGGCCGCCTCCGCGCCGGCGAGAACGTGCTCGTCCTGGGTGCAGGCGGCGGCGTCGCGACCATGGCCGTCATGCTGGCTTCCGCAGTAGGAGCGAACGTCACCGTCACGTCCTCCACGGCGGCCAAGATCGCGCAGGCACAGGAACTCGGCGCCGCGAACGGTGTGCTCTACACCGACCCCGAATGGCCGGACGAGGCTCGCCGACTCACCCCGGACGGTCAGGGATTCGACCTCGTCCTGGATTCGGTGGGGACCTGGGAGCAGTCCATCGCCGCACTGCGGCCGGGTGGCCGCCTGGTCGTGCTGGGCGCGTCGCGCAGCGAGCTCGCCACCCTCGACGTCCGGCCTTTCTACTTCGGTCAGTACGAACTGATCGGGACCACGATGGGCAGTCCCGGGGACTTCGCGGGGCTACTGACACTGCTGGACACCGAATCCGTCCCGCCCGTACCCATCAGCGCGGCATTCCCCCTCGCCGAAGCGGCCGCCGCACACAAGCATCTCGAACAGGGAAGCGGGTTCGGGAAGGTCGTTCTCTCGCACGGGTGACCGCGGTTCTATGATCTACCTCGACGCGGTTCGGTGACGACGAGAGGACGCCCAGTGGCGAGTGAACTCCCGACGCCGGCTGACGACGAGCGCCACGACGTGGTCGACTGGATGCGAGCCGAATGGTCCCAGCGGCGTGATTCGGCCGATCTGGAGTTCGGAACCACGATGGCGTTGCTCCGCACGCACCAGTGGATCGTGCGCGCCATGGACCAGGAACTGCGTTCACTTCGACTGTCGCGCAACGCCTATCTCATTCTCACGTCGCTGCAACTGTCGGAGCAGCGCACTCGCACGCTCGGCAAGTTGAGCAAGTACCTCATGGTCCACCCCACCACCGTGTCGATGGCGGTCGACCAACTCGTCAAGGCGGGCCTCGTCGAACGCAAAGCCCACGCGACGGATCGCCGCACCGTTCTCGCAACCCTCACTCCGGCCGGCCTGGAGGTGGTCGAGGATGCGAACGATCGCCTCGCCGCAGTGCGCTTCGGCCTTGCGCCCGTCGACACCGACACCCTGGAAGCGTTGATCGAACAACTGCAACAGGTACGTCGCGCCGTCGGTGACGTCGAAACCGGGGACTGAGAACCGCCGGAGACCCTCTCGCGGTTGAGGTGCCGGACCCGGGCGCCGCATCTCCCACGTAGACATCTACCCGGCACATCTCTTGCCTCATTAGCTTTGACGCCCTACTATTCAAACCTAGAATAGTTCTCACGGGACGAGGAACGGGCCGTCCGGCTTCTCAGTGCACGACAACGCCCCCTCGCCGTGATCCCCCAGCCGAGTCACGCACAGGAGCACACTCCGATGGTTTCATTCGCATTCACCGACGAACACGAAGAGTTCCGAAAGACGCTGGCCACGTTCAGCGACCGAGTTCTACTTCCCGGCTACCGCGATCGAGCCGCGTCAACGGACTTCCCTTTCGACATTCTGAAGAGGATCGGCGACCTCGGATTGCTGGGCATCGGCCTGCCCGAACAGTACGGCGGCACGGGCGCCGAAGACCCCGTCCTCCTCGGGATCGCCACCGAGACCCTGGCCTACGGCGACGTGAACATGGCGTCGGCACCCGTCCAGATCGGGTTGGTCGCCTCTCAACTGGCGCTGTGCCGGGACGAGATCCAGGAGCGCTACCTCCCTCCCCTCATCAACGGGGAGCAGACCATCGCCATCGCGTTGACCGAACCGGGCTCGGGCTCCGATGCGAGTGCACTGACCACCACCGCAACGGCGGTAGAGGGCGGATGGCGCCTCAACGGCGAGAAGACGGCCATCTCCTGGGCGATGAATGCCACTGCGGCACTTGTCTACGCGCGAGAGCCCGGATCCAGCCGTGCCCGGGGTGTCAGTTGCTTCGTCGTGCCGCTCGACGCGGACGGGGTCAGCGTCAGCCACATGCCCGGCATGGGCTGCCTGCCCTTGGGGTGGGGAAGCATTCATCTGTCCGACGTCTTCGTTCCCGAGTCGCATCTCGTCGGCGAACTCGGCAAGGGCTTTCACTCGGTCATGGACCACTTCGACTTCAGTCGTGCGGCTCTCGGACTGATGTGCCTCGGCGCCGCGAAACAGAGTCTGGAGGAAGCCGCCGCGTACGCGCAGCAACGGGAGACGTTCGGGCAGCCGCTCTCCGAGCACCAGGGACTCGCGTTCCAATTCGCCGAGCACGCCACCTATTTAGAAGGCGCTCGCTGGATCTGCTACCGGGCGCTGTGGCTCCGGGAAACCGCCCAGCCGCACACCGCCCTGGCGTCGATGAGCAAGTGGTGGCCTCCCGTCGTGGCCAAGAACGCGATCGAGTTCGCCATGCGCGTACACGGAGACCTCGGGTACTCGACCGAATCGCCTCTGCAGCAACGCTACCGCGACGTCACCGCGTACCTCGTCGCGGACGGCACAGCCGAGATCCAGAAACGCATCATCGCGAAGGACATCTTCGCCCGCGGCACAGTATCTCTCTGACCCCCATCACCCTGAAGGAGCTCACCATGGGAACGCATGAAATCTCACCGCCGAAAGAACTGAAGGACAGCAGCGGACTGATCGTCGGTGGCACGGCAGGGATCGGGCTCGCGACCGCCGTCGGCCTCGCTCAGGCCGGCGCACCGCGCATCATGGTCGTCGGACGCAGCACGGAACGCGGACACACTGCCGTCGATCGCATCTCGTCCGCCAACTCGTCGTGCGAGGTGACCTTCCTGCCGGAAGACGCAACCACAGTCGACGGCGCCGCCCATATCGCGTCCGAAGCCGAGCGGATTCTGGGCGGCGTGGATGTCCTGGTATCCACGACAGCTGCCGACGTCCGGCCGGAACTCTTCGCGAACATTCCCACCGACGACATCGCGCGCATCTTCAACCAACTCGCGCTCCCGTGCATGTATCTCGCGAGCGAAATCGTTCCCCACATGACGGCACGGAAGGGCGGCGTCATCATCAACGTCGCATCGGACGCAGCCAAGACCGCGACGCCCGGCGAGTCCGTGATCGGGGCGGCGAAGGCCGCGATCGTCATGTTCACCCGCACACTGGCCATCGAAGCCAAACGCAGCGGAATCCGCGTGAACGTCCTGACGCCGTCGCTGGTCGCCGGCACCGGGTCTACCGAACGCATCACCTCCGACGGGTTCAGTGCCAAACTGTTCGCCAAGGCAGCACAGCAGGCCCACCTCGGCGTCCCCGAATCCGAGGACCTCGCTGCGCTCGCCGTCTTCCTCGCCTCCCCCGCCGCGCGCCGGCTGACCGGACAGGCGATCAGCGTCAACGGGGGAATCTCGGCGGCCTGAGAACTGCCTCCGAATCGGGGGCGAAACCCCTCGTCTGGGTGACGCATGGGTGCCGTTCATGCATGAGACTCGAGTCACAGCATGAACGGACACCGCGCGACAGCGCCGGTACGTCCCGGCGCTGTTCAGCCCACACCAGAGAGAAGGTTGATCATGACGACGGTCGAATCCGCCAACACCACAACAATTCCCGATGAGATAGCACGGCAGATCGTTCTCGCCGAGGGACACACCGACGACGCGAAGCTGTACGACGCCTACCGGTGGCTGCGCGAGAACCGGCCGCTCGGGCAGGCACGCGTTGAGGGATACGACCCGCTCTGGCTGGTCAGTAAGCACGCCGATCTGATGGAGATCGAGCGACAGCCGCAGATCTTCAGCGCCGGCGGCGGCGAGGACAAGGGCTCGCACAACCCCATTCTCGCCAACCAGGCCGGAGACGAGTTCACGAAGAAACTCACCGGCGGAAGTCTTCGCATCCTGGACGCGTTGCCCTACCTCGATCCCCCGGAGCACTCCACCGTCAAGGATGTTGCGTTCGACTGGTTCCGGCCGGCCAACCTCAAGAAATGGGAGGACCGCATCCGCGAGACGGCGAAGGAATCCGTCGATCGGCTCGTGTCCGGGAGCCAGGACCTCGACGCCGTACAGGAATTCGCGGTGTTCTTCCCGCTGCACGTCATCATGTCGCTGTTCGGTGTGCCGGTCGAAGACGAGCCGCGCATGATGGCACTGACACAGGACCTGTTCGGGGTCGCCGACCCGGATGCGACACGTGAGGACATCGAGAGCCTGTCTCCCGATGCCGCCGCCCAGCAGTGGGCAGCGGCGATCTCCGACTTCTACGCCTACTTCGATGTTCTCGTCGAAAGCAGGCGAGCAGAACCACGCGACGATCTGGCGACTCTCATCGCGGTCGCGAAGGATGCCGACGGCGAGTACTTCCCCAAGACGTTCGCCTACGGGTGGTTCGTCGCCATCGCCACCGCCGGCCACGACACCACGGCGAGCACCCTTGCGGGTTGCCTGCAGCAGTTGGCCGCACGTCCCGACATCCTCGAGCAGGTGCAGGGAGACCTCGATCTGGTTCCCCACCTGGTGAACGAAGCGTTGCGGATCGTGTCTCCGGTGAAACAGTTCACCCGAGTCGCACTCACCGATTACGAACTCCGTGGGAGTTCGATCAAGGCCGGCGACCGACTGATGCTGCTGTTCCAGTCCGGTAACCGCGACGCCGACGTGTTCGACAACCCGGACACCTTCGACATCGACCGGCGTCCGAACAAGCAGATCGCGTTCGGCTACGGACCGCACATGTGCATCGGCCAGCATCTCGCCAAGCTCGAAATGAAGGTCATGCTCGAGGAACTGCTGCCCAAGCTTCGTCGCGTCGAGGTGACCGGCGAACCCAAGATGATCCAGACCAACTTCGTCGGCGGATTGCGGCATCTCCCCGTCCACCTGACGTTCGCCTGACCAGGTGGTGTGCCGAGACAAGATGATCTTCGGCGCACCACCTTCGAGTGAGAAAGTGCCCTCAGCGCATGACGAAAGTTACCTATCACCTGCCGGACGGGTCGACGGAGCACGTCGATGTCGAACCCGGTGAAACGCTCATGAACGCAGCGCTCCGCAACAACCTCCCCGGCATCGTCGCCGAATGCGGCGGCAGTTGCGCCTGCGCTACGTGTCACGTCCACCTCCCGAAGCAGTACACCCGCTTCTTCGCCGAACCGACGGACGAGGAGACGGATCTGATCGCCTATCTGGACGCCGCGGACGACGATTCTCGTCTGTCCTGCCAACTCGTCGTCGCCGACAGCGAGGCCGAGATCCACGTTCGCGTCGCAGACAGCAGGTGACGTCGTGACCACGCAGATGCGCGGAAATACCGCAATGAATGCCCGTCACGCCTTCTACGTCGTCGCCGGGATCGCTGCGCTACTCCTGACCTGGCCATTCGCGTTCGACTGGATCGGCGACGGCGGAAACATCTTCAACCCGGTCGAATTCTTCGGAGACGGTATCGAGCCGGGCGGCACCGCCGCGTTCCTGAGCATCGACATGCTGATCGCCTGGACGGTCTTCATCGTCTGGGTGCTCACGGACACCGCACGGATCGGCATGGGCCGGAAGTGGGGCGTGGTCTTCGTGCTCTTGTCCTACATCGGCGTCTCCATGGCATTCCCGTTCTATCTCGTTGCACGAGAGCGCTTCCTGGCGCACGCGGCCGGCGGTCGACCGGACGCGAAGACACCGGAGAACCCGGCGTCCCGTGTCGGGCGCGGCTAGCAACCGACCGAGGCCCCTACGTCGAGCGCTGCTCGGCGTGGGGGCCTCGTGCCGTTCGGCCTTCTACGACACCACTCGCCGCGCCTTCATGCCCTCGAAGACCGGTGCGATCCGAACGACGTCGCCTGTCGTCGGCGCATGCACCATCTGACCGTTTCCCAGATAGATCGCGACGTGGCCGGGCCCTCCCGGGCCCCAGTTGCCGAACAGCAGATCGCCCGGCCTCGCGCCGTCCAGCGGGACCTCGACACCGACGTTCCACTGGGTCTCCGACGTGCGTGGGAGGATGAGGCCGGCGGTTGCGTCGTACACGGCGTAGGACGTCAGACCGGAACAGTCGAACCCTCCGGAGGACGGGCCCTTCACGCTGCCGCCACCCCACACGTACGGCAAGCCGAGATACCGAATTGCCGCCTGCACGATGAGACCACCCACACCCCCCGAATCACTGCGCAGGAGTTGTAGAACCGACGCGAACCGCCCCTCCGACTCACGGATCTTCGCGACGTACGGCCGGGTCTGGTTCTCGTAGTCGTCAGTCCCTCTGGGCATTCCCCCGAATTGGCGTACCGCTCCTATCCCCGCGTTGTATCCGGCGAGAGTCAGGTCAAGGGTATCGCCGGATACGAGCCCCTCGGCCTTCCATTCACCGATCTGGCTGTACATGTCGCACAGCAGGTTCCCGGACGCCATCACCGAATCGGCTACTCCGAGAACGTCCGACATTCCGTCGCCGTCGGCGTCCTTGCCGTATCGCGCCCAGGTGGCCGGAATGAACTGTCCGGGTCCACGTGCACCCGCCGGCGAGGCCGGCGAGGTGGCACCGTACCGAAATCCGTTCTCGACGGAATACAGCGCTGCGAGAACGGGCGCGGTGATTCCCTCGCAGATTCCACCCGCCTTCGTGAACCAGGGGACGAACACGGCGATCGAGCCGATCGGCATCGGACCGGCTGCGACGCTGCTGATAACGTCACCTTCCTCGCGCGGAATTGTTTCCGGCACAGTACTGTCGGCAGCAATCGGCTCCTCTGCGGGCCCGACCACCTCGGGCTCTTCGGATGCCCCCGGCAGCGACTCGTCGATTTCGGGATCAGGAGGAACCGCGACGACGGGTGACGGCAGAAACGGTGCCACCGCACTCTGGGCCGTCTCGGCAGCCGTGTCGACTGCCTGCCGAGCGGGCTCGCGGGAATTCTCGGGTAGCAATTCGATGTAGTCGTCGATTGTCACGTCGACGGCCTTCGCCTGATCCGCCACCGCGTAAATCTGCTGCATCGCGAAATCCTCTGCCGCATCGGGCATATCGGCGTCCTGGACGATGCCGCCGATTGCGGCGGCGACCCCCATGATGAGCGCCGAAGGATCAACAGACACTGGTTCCTCCTGAGATGGGACATCGATCGAGTTGATCGCGGAATGTGATTCAAGTCTCTCTTTATGCGTGCACTCGACGCGTCACACCAAGGGGTGTTTTCGGTACTTCGTCGGGGGCATCAGGTTCCCGCGGCGCGCAGACCGCCGACCCTGCGTCGACTCCGCCACACGAGCCTCGACTCCGTGTGGCGAATTTTCACAGGAAGACAGGACCTCTCGGGTGCCGTAGTCCCATCGGGGGTAAAGGGGGGAGATTGGAGCGAACTTGCCGCTCATCCCTGTTTTCAGAGCTTGTGATCTACCTAACATTGCACCTGAGCAAGTGATGCCCGTCCTCGGGCGAACACCTGAAATGAGGAGCAGTCGTGCAGATCACCGCCGCCGTAGTCCACGAAGTCGCGGGCGACTTCGCCATCGAGACCGTGTCTCTGAGCGAACCCACGGAACACGAAGTCCTCGTCGAGATCGCCGGCGTCGGTCTCTGCCACACCGATCTGGCCGTCAAGGAGGGCCATCTCCCGTTCCCCCTTCCGGGCGTCGTCGGCCACGAAGGTAGCGGGACGGTCGTGAGGGTCGGATCCGGAGTCACCAAGGTCGCTGCAGGCGACAAGGTCGCGATCAGCTTCAACAGTTGCGGCCAGTGTGCCCACTGTGGGAAGGGCGAGCCTGCGTACTGCCACAATTTCATGGCGTTCAACTTCGGTGGTGTGCGCCCGGACGGCAGTTCGGCACTCACCGCGGGGGACGCCACGCTCGGCGGCAACTTCTTCGGGCAGTCCTCCCTCGCGACACATGCCATCGCTCATGAACGCAACGTCGTGAAGGTCGCGGACGATGCCCCTCTCGAACTCGTCGGTCCGCTCGGCTGCGGAATCCAGACCGGCGCAGGCGCGGTGTTGAACTCTCTCGACGTCGCTCCAGGATCTTCACTGGTCGTCGTCGGCGCGGGTTCGGTCGGCCTGGCGGCTGTGCTTGCTGCCGTGGTCCGCGAGGTCAGCGTGATCATCGTCGTCGAACCTCACGAGTCGCGGCGCGAGCTCGCGCTGTCTCTCGGCGCGACCCACGTCGTCGATCCTGCGGACGGTGACCTCTCCGAACAGATTCGGGCAGTGGTGCCCCACGGCATCGACTACGCGATCGACACGACGGCTCTCTTGCCCGTGCTGGACCAGATCCTGCAGTCACTGGGTGTCCGGGGCACCCTCGGCCTCATCGGGGTCCCCGCCGACCCGACCGCCACAATCCCGATCGGCATGATGTCGACGCAGCTCTTCGGTCTGACGATCCGCGGGATCGTCGAGGGGGATGCCGACCCCGACACGTTCATTCCGCACCTTCTCGATCTGCACCGTCAGGGCAGGTTCCCGTTCGACAAGTTGATCACGACAATGCCGTTCTCACAGATCAACGAAGCTGTGGCCGTCCAGCATCGAGGTGACGCGGTGAAGGTCGTCCTCGTCCACGAATGATGACCGACTCCGCCGTATCGGATACTCCGGAAACAGTGAGAAAGGCCGTTCGATGTCAGTAGATCTGGAAGCCCGCCCGTCGAGGGCGAGCGCTGTCAAGAAGGGCATTCAGGTCGCGCCCACTGCGGTGGGCGCGTTCTACGCGACGTCGATGGAGACGTTCCGATGCATGTTCAAGCGCCCTTTCCACGCTCGCGAGTTCGTTCAGCAGGCGTGGTTCATCGCCGGTGTGTCGATCATGCCGGCGCTGCTGATGGCGATTCCCTTCTGCATGATGTTCGTCTACCAGATCAATATTCTGCTGGCCGAGATCGGTGCCGTCGACCTCAGCGGGGCCGGCGCCGGTGTCGCGATCATCCGTGAAATCGGTCCGGTGGTCACGGTTCTCGTGGTTGCCGGCGCCGGTTCGACCGCGATCTGCGCCGATCTGGGATCGCGCACGATTCGCGAGGAAATCGACGCGATGAAGGTGTTGGGAATCGACCCGATTCAGCGTTTGTGTGTACCGAGGGTCCTGGCGTCGACTCTCATCGGAATGTTTCTCAACGGTCTGGTGTCTGCCGTCGGACTGGTGGGCGGTTACTTCGCGACGGTCTACATGCAGGGTGCGTCGCCGGGGCAATACGTCACGGCCATCTCGATCCTCACGGGACTGCCCGATTTCCTTGTCAGCGAGGTGAAGGCGGCGGTGTTCGGCATGCTTGCCGGTCTCGTCGCGTGTCATCTGGGACTCAACGCGAAAGGCGGACCCAAGGGAGTGGGAGACGCCGTGAACCAGACCGTCGTATTCAGCTTCCTGCTGCTCTTCCTCGCGAACTCGGTTATCACCACTCTTGCGCTGCACTGACAGCGCTCAACACCTAGCCGAACAGTCGGCTGTCAACGGGAGAATTCTGTGTCGAAAGCTACTCGGGCCGCCCCGGCGAGACCGCACGTTGCCGGGCTCGCGCTCCGCGCGGTCGGTGCACCGGTTGGTCATCTGGAGGAGATGGGCAGGCAGCTCCACTTCTACAGCCACGCCGTCACCTCCATCCCGCACACGGTTCGGCGTTACCGCAAGGAGACGATCCGACTGCTCGCCGAGGTCAGCATGGGTACCGRTGCCCTTGCGGTGATCGGGGGAACCCTGGTGGTCATCTCGCTTCTCACCACCGCGGTCGGCTACGAGGTGGGCCAGCAGGGAGCGACGTCGATGGGCCGCATCGGAATCGGTGCGCTGTCCGGATTCATCTCGGCATTCTTCAATACCCGCGAGGCGATTCCCGTCATCGCCGGCATCGCGCTGACCGCGACGGTCGGTGCGGGTTTCACCGCTCAACTCGGTGCGATGCGGGTGAGCGAGGAGATCGACGCCATGGAGACCATGTCGATCCCGTCGCTCCCCTATCTGGTGAGCACTCGCGTCACCGCCGGGGTCATCGCGGTGATTCCGCTGTATGCCGTGGCGTTGTTCGTCGGGTACGTCGCCACGCAATTGGTCACCGAGTATCTCGGTGAGGCGAGCGGAACGTACCAGCACTATTTCAACGTCTTCCTCGTGCCGAGTGATGTCGCGTGGTCGATGGTGAAGGTGCTCGCGATGTCGGTGGTGGTGATGTGTGTGCACTGCTACCACGGCTACAACGCGAAGGGCGGGCCGGCGGGAGTCGGTGTCGCGGTCGGACGTGCGGTACGCACATCCCTGATCTCGATCATGGTCATCGACCTTCTCATCGGAATCGCCGTCTACGGTGGCTCCGCAGGCGCCGTGAAAGTGTCGGGCTGACATGGGTGGCCATATCGAAGAGCGGAGCCGCCGCGTCTACGCGCTCCTGGGTGGGTGTCTGATCGCGTTGATGGCAATCGCGACCGCAGCGTCAGTCGGCATCTACCGCGGATTGTTCCATTCGACCGTCCCGGTCACGCTGTACTCGGTGCGGTCAGGGCTGATGCTCGAACCCGGCTCGGACATCAAGATGCGCGACGTCGTCGTCGGCCGGGTGTCGAAGGTACAACTGGTAGACGACCGGGCCAAGATCACCATGGACATCGACGAGAGCCGAACGTCGACGATCCCGGAGAACATCACGGCCGTGATCGATCCGACCACGTTGTTCGGACGCAAGTTCGTCACGCTCGTCCAGCCGGAACATCCCTCGAGCACAATGGTGTCGGCGGGCTCTGTAGTTCAGGGCACCGGCGTGGCCACCGAGGTGAACGATCTCCTCGATTCGCTGGTGACGGTGCTGCGGACCGTGGAACCGCAGAAGGTCAACGCGACGTTGAGTGCGTTGTCGACCTCGTTGCAGGGCCGCGGCGACCAACTCGGGGACATGATGGTCGAGCTCGACGCCTACTTGTCCGAGTTCAACGGCAGCCTTCCCACGTTGCAGCGGGATCTGGTCAAGGGTGCGGAGGTCTCCGATGTCCTCGCCGATGCCGCTCCGGAGCTGCTGCGGACCGTCGATCATGTGAGTACCACCGGTGACACGGTGACCGAACGGGAACAGCAGTTGAGCGCTTTCCTGCTCAGTTTCAGCGGTTTCGGCAACAGCGGGCGGAGCTTCTTCGAGGCTTCCGGTGACCCGTTGGAGAAGTCCCTCGATTCGCTGGAGCCGACGACGGCGCTGCTCGCCCAGCATGCGCCGATGTTCCCGTGCTTCCTGGCGAGCATGGATCAGACCAACAGGTACCTGGAGCGCACCGTCGGCGGTAGCGATCAGGCCGGGCTGAACATCCTCGGCACTCTGCTGATGGGCGATCCGCCTTACACGTACCCGGAGAATGCGCCGAAGAACGGTGCTGACGGCCCGCCGCGGTGCTACGACCCCGCGCAGGCCCCCGGCCATACCGATTTCGACGACGGCAGCAAGGCCTACCAGCCCGCGCACGGAATCGAAGATCTGATCGGCAACCCGTTCGCGCAGTTCATGTTCGGAGGTGTTCGCTGATGACGAAGGCACCGGGAATCAAGTTGCTGATCTTCGTCCTGGTCACGTCGTTGACGGGATTCGGTGTGGCGACGGTGGTGGGCAACATGCGCTTCGGCAGCACGAACACCTATCAGGCCGTGTTCTCGAATGCGTCCGGGCTGGGCCACGGGGAAGACATCAAGGTCGGTGGTGTGCCGATGGGAAAGGTGACAGAGGTGGAGTTGGCCGGAGACGGCACGGCAGTGGTGTCGTTCTCCCTCTCCACGGAACGCCCCCTGACGGCGGGGACGACGGCGCGGATCAAGTACAAGAACCTGATCGGTGACCGCTGCGTGGAGCTCTCGAACGGACCTGGCGCGATCGGAGCGCTCGACGGCCCGATCCCCCTCGAGCAGACGACGCCGGCGCTCGACCTCGACCAGGTGGTCAACGGATTCCGTCCTCTCCTACAGGGTCTCGACCCGGATCAGACAAATCAACTGTCCGCTTCTCTGATCGAGGTACTGAACGGTCAGGAAGCGAGTATAGGGAGTCTGGTGGCCCAAATCGGAACCCTGAGCAACACATTGGCGGACCGGGATCAAGCGATCGGTCAGGTGGTGAGCAATTTCAACACCGTTGTCGGGACCGTGAACAATCGCGGTGACCAGTTCTCCGCACWGATCGACCAACTCCAACGTCTGGTCGCGGGTCTCGACGGCGACCGTGACCTGATCACCAATTCCCTGGTGAACATCGACCATGTCACGGACAGTCTCGCAGGAGTTCTCGACCAGAATCGCCCGGCGATCGCGCAGGACGTGGTTGCGCTGGGCGATCTCGCGGGCAACCTCGACGCGAATACCGACACCCTGAACATGGTGCTGTCCACGCTGCCCGAGAACTACCGCCTCATCGGCCGCGTCGCGGGTTACGGAAGTTTCGTGAACTTCTTCGTCTGCGGTCTCGCTGTCAAGTACGCGCCCGGGCCCGGTGGACTCACACCGATGTTCAAGGCCCCCGCAGAAAGGTGCCAGTGATGGCTCAGAAGTCCTTCCTCGAGCGCGATGCGTTCCGCATGGGCCTGGTCGGAACAGCCGTGCTGATCGGAGTCCTGTTTCTTGCGCTCAACTTCAACTCGATACCCGGTGTCAACAGGGCCACGACCTACCATGTCGAGTTCGCCGATGCCAGCGGCCTCGCGGTGGGTGATACCACGCAGATCGCCGGTGTGAAAGTCGGAGAGGTGAAGAAGCTTTCGATCGCCGATGGAAGAGTCGACGTGGAATTCGATGTGGACGGCGGTGCGGTCGGGCTCGGTGAGGACACGACGGCGGCGATCAAGGTCGAAACTGCGCTCGGTCGGCGGTACGTGGAGATCACTCCGGGACGCCATGGCGAGCTCGCCGACGACGCCACCATTCCGCTGGCCCATACCAGCTCCGGATACGACATCACCCGGGCGCTCGAGGAGGTCACCGACAAGGTGTCGGAGACCGACACCGTCAACCTGTCCGGCGCACTCGAGCAGGTCTCCTCGGTCGAAGACGAGCTTCCGCCTGACCTGCGGTCCTCTCTCGACGGCCTGTCCCGCCTGTCCGACACGGTGGCGAGCCGCGACGACGAACTGCGTCAGCTGCTCTCAGGCGCCGCCGACGTGTCCCGGATCCTCGCGGACCGAGACGTGCAGGTCGCCACGCTGTTCGGCCAAGGGCAGTCGCTCTTCACCGCACTGAACAGCCGGGCAGACACCATCCATCGCGTGCTCGTGCAGTCACGGCAGGTGGCCGACGCCCTCACCGGGCTTTCCCGCGACAACGCAGCAACACTCGGACCCACTCTCGATCAGTTGAAGACTCTGGTGGCCACATTGAACAGCAATTACGACAACATCAACGCATCGCTGACCGGCCTCGAACGGTTCGCGAAGCAGGTCGGCGAGGCGGTGGGCAGTGGTCCGTTCTTCGGGGTGCTCCTCCACAACATCGTTCCCGCCAACCTCTCCGGGCAGCTTCCCGGAAGCTTCGGGGGGCCGCGCTGATGGCATCGGTACGTGAGATGGCACGGGCAGTGCCGGCGAGACTGCTCGCCGTGGTGATCGCGGTCGCCCTCGTCGGGTTGCTGACCGCCGCCTGGATCGAAAATCACTCCGTCAACCACGTCACGGCGTATTTCCAGAACACCACCGGCATGTACGTCGGGGACCGGGTGATGATTCTCGGTGTCGAGGTCGGCCGCATCACGACGATCGAGCCGGACGGTGAACGGGTCCGAGTGGAGTTCGACTACGACAACGAGTACGACGTCCCCGCCGACGCGAAGGCGGCGGTCGTCGCCCCGACCTTGGTCACCGGCCGCTACATCCAGCTCGCACCGGCGTACTCGGGTGGACCGACCCTCGCGGACGGCGAAGAGATCCCCCTCGACCGAACAGCCGTCCCGGTCGAGTTCGACGAGATCAAGAAGCAGGTGGTCAAGCTCAGCGAGGACGCCGGACGCACTCCGGAGCATCCGGACGGTTCGCTCAATCGCTTCGTCAGCAGTACCGCTCGGACACTGGACGGCACGGGCACAGCGCTCCACGACTCCCTCATCCACCTCTCGGACGCCGCCACCATCCTGAACGCGAGCGGCGAGGACCTGTTCGGCACTGTCGAGAACCTTCAGAAGTTCACTACCGCGCTCGCGGCCAGCGATCAGCAGATCCGGGCATTCAGTGGCGAACTCGCGAACGTCTCGGGGCTGCTCAACGACAACCGGACCGAACTCGACGCGGTGCTGAGCAGCATGGTGACTACCTTTCAGGAAGTCACAAAGTTCATCGAGGACAATCGTGGGGCGCTGGTCGACAATGTCGGGCAGCTCGAAGAGATCACCCGGTTGCTCGTCGACCGCCAGGACACCCTGATGTCGATCCTGCACTCCGGACCGACGGCACTGTCCGACTTCTACAACATCTACGATTCCGACGCGAACTCGCTCACGGGCGCACTCGCGGTGCCCGAAATGCCGGACCCACGCTCGCTCATCTGTGCACTCTTGACCACGGTCGATGCTCCGGGCGACGAATGCAACACGGCTGCCGGCGCTTTCGCGGCGCCCTTGGCCAACGCCGCGGTGCGGCAGGCGTCACCGGCACCGGTCACCGCCCCGCGTCCCCCGGGGATCACGCCGGGCACTCCCGCACCGAATGATCCCGTCGCCTCCATCACCCAAAGTCTGCAGAACCTCATTCTCCCGGAGGGACCACGATGACGAACTCTCTGCGAAGATCGGCGCTCACGGCAACCATGCTCGTCGGTGTCGTCGCCGCGGCGGCAGGGTGCCGATTCGACGGAATCAATTCGATCGGGCTGCCCGGCAACGCGGTCGGAGGCGACGCCCACGAGGTGACAGTCGAGCTGGCGGACATCCAGAACCTGGTCGGCAACTCACCGGTGAAGGCCGGCAACGTCATCGTGGGAAACATCAGCCACATCACGGGCGACAACTGGGGCGCCAAGCTGACCCTCGAGCTCGACCCGGATGCAGAAATCCCCGCAAACGTCAGCGCCAAGCTCGCCCAAACCAGTGTGCTGGGCTCCCAGTACCTCGAGCTCACCGTGCCGCCCGGTACGGAGGGGGTCGGCAGACTCGCCGACGGCGACGTGATCCCCCTCGCCCGCACCAGCCAGTACCCGTCCACCGAGGAAGTGCTCTCGGCACTCGCGCTCGTCCTCAACGGAAGTGGATTGCAACAGATTCGCACCGTGACCTCCGAGCTCAACCGCGTTCTGGGTGGCCGGGAGGAATCGCTGCGCAGCCTGTTCGGCAACCTCGAAGAGTTCGTCGGTGGTGTCGACCAACAGCGCGACGACATCGTCCGGGCGATCGACGGACTGGACCGTCTCGGCGCGGAACTCGCCAGTCAGAATGAGACGATCGATCGGGGAATCACGTCGATCCAACCGGCCCTGCAGGTACTCGACGAACAGCAGAAACAACTCACCACGATGCTGAACGACGTGGGACGGTTCGGCGAGGTGGCCACCGAAGTACTCGAGAGCAGCCGCGACGACCTCGACGCCAATCTGCGGTCGCTGCAGCCGGTGTTGTCGCAGCTCGCTGCGGCCGGCGACCACCTCCCGGAAGCGTTGAAGATCGCCGGAACGATCCCGTTCCCGGTGACGACCACCCAGCGCGCCGTCAGGGGCGACTACATGAATCTCTTCCTCACCCTCGACGTCAGCGCCGAGACGGTCGGCGGCAAGGTCCTCGGCAGCATCCCCCTCGACGAACTGGCGGGACTGAACCCTGCCCGCCAAGCCGTGGATCCTCTCCTGGCACCCACCGGTGCAACGACATCCGGCCGGCCCGCGACGTCCGCACCGCAGAACGGAGCACCACGCTGATGAGATCGAAACTCGTTCGCTTCCAACTCATCGTGTTCACCGTGGTGGCAGTTCTCGCCGTCGGCAACGCCGCGGTCAACTACCTCGGGTTGAAGAGGGTCACCGGGATCGGGATGTACACGATCACGGCCGAATTCGATCGCGCCGGAGGCCTCTACGTCAACTCCCTCGTTACCTACCGCGGCGTCGACGTCGGCGTCGTGAAGTCGATCGACCTGGGCCCCGATCGGGCGTCGGCGGAATTGCAGCTGGATTCCGACTTCGCGATTCCCCGGAACAGCCAGGCATTCGTCCGCAGTGTCTCGGCCATCGGCGAGCAGTATCTCGACGTGGCTCCGGCATCCTCCGAAGGTCCCTTCCTCGCGGATGGTGACGTGATCACGAAGGAGAACACCGAAATCCCGGTGCCTGCCTCCGAGGTCGTCGACAAGGTGAACGTGCTCCTGTCGGAACTGCCCAAGGACGACCTCCGAGTCACCGTCGACGAGGCCTACACCGCATTCGACGGCGCCGGACCTGCCTTGTCGCGACTCATCGACTCCTCGCGTCCTTTGATCGAACTCGCGCAGGCGAAGATCGGCACCACGAGGACCCTCCTCGACGACGCCGAACCCGTCCTCGAGGCCGGAATCGACTCGCGAGCAGACATTGCGAGCTTCGCCCACGATCTCTCCTCGTTCTCCGAGCAGTTGGTGATGAGCGACGCGCAGGTCCGCGGTGTGCTGGACAACGGATCACAGTTCTTCGACACGGTCAGCGGCACACTCGACGACGTCCGCCCCACCGTTCCGCTGCTGCTGGCGAACCTCCAAACGGTCGGTGAGGTCGTGCGAGTGAGCATCCCGGGTATCGAGCAGATCCTGGTGATCTACCCGGCCGTGTCGGCATCGATCAACTACATGCACCGGGGAGTCCAGGGCGACGACCGGGTGTACGGTCAGGGCGCCCTCGACGTCAAGCTCGGCAACTCCGCGAACCCGCTCCCCTGCACCGAGGGTTACCAGGAAACCCAGCGGCGCGACCCCAGCGATCTCAGCGCGATCCCCGCACCGGAGAATTCCTACTGCAAGCTGCCGCAGGCCGACCCTCGGGTCGCACGAGGGGCACGGAACATCCCCTGCGCGACGAATCCCGCGGTGCGCACCGCCGAGATCGCGGACTGCCCGGGCGGTCTGCCGTCCACGTGGCCGGACATACTTGCCCGGCCGGGACAACCGTATTCGCCGCCGCCGGTGGATACCGGCGGTCCGAGCACGGGACCGATCTCGACCCCGCCGAGCCCGGACGCCACCGAACCCGGAACCGTCACACCGGCCTCGTGGTCGAACCGACAAGAATTGGGGAGCGGCGCCGGCACTCTCAGCGTTCCCTATGACCCGGTTACCGGAAATTTCCGGGCACCGAACGGCGATCTCTACTCGATCGCCGGCGTTTCCGCACCACACCCGAAGGAGGAATCGACATGGCAGGCACTTCTGCTCCGGTAGAGGTCGAACCCCGCCTCGACCAGCCCGGCCCCGACCGACCCGGGGACGAGGCCCCAGCGGGGGCCGTACCCGACTCCGAGGAGCGGGCACCGACGCGCGGATTCCTCATCGGCCTGGCCACGACCGCGGTGATCGCGATCGCCGCCGTCGTCGTCGGCGGCGTCTCGTGGACCAACCTACGCACCGAACAGACCGCACAGTCCCGAGACGAGCAGGTCCTCGAGACGGCACGGCAGGTGGTGGTCAACCTCGTGACACTGCGGCACCAGAGCGTCGACGAAGATATCCAACGCGTCGCGGACGGCACCACAGGACCGTTCCGCGACCAATTCACTAGCGCGTCGGGCAGTTTCGGTGACGTATTGAACCAGGGCCAGGTCGAGTCGACCGGTGAAGTAAAGGAAGCCGGTCTCGTCGAGGCCGACGACGACCACGCCGTGGTCCTCGCCGCCGTGACGTCCACGGTCAAGAACACCGAGGCACCCGACGGCGAGATCCGCGTCTACCGCATGAAGGTCTCGCTCGATTCGGTGGACGGCAACTGGCTCGTCTCGGATGTGGAGTTCGTAGCATGAGAAACACACTTACCCGGATACCCGAGGCCATCGCCACCTGGTCCTACGCGCGGCGGCGGGCCACCCGCTACCTCGCCGTGCTTCTCGCAGGCGGACTCGTCGCGGTCGCGGTCGCGGTCGCGGTCACCCTCCAGGTCCACGATCACCACCAGATCAACAGCGCGGAGGCACAGGCGCGTGAACGCGCCACTCAGCTGGTCGCCGACGTGTTGTCGTACGACTTCAACACCATCGACACGCATTTCACCGACGTACTTCCCAGTCTCGGTGGCGATCTGCGCGGCCAGTTCGACAGTGTCGGCAAAGAGGTCATCATTCCGTCGGCGAAACAGCGCCAGGTCGTCACCTCTGCGACCGTCGTCGAATCCTCCGTCGTGGCCGCGTCGGAAGACGCGGTGACTCTGCTGTTCTTCGTCAACCAGTCGACCACCAGCACCGACAGCGCCGCACCGAAGTTGGACGGAAGTCGCGTGCGGGTCGGCATGACCGAGCAGGAGGGTACGTGGGTCATGACGGAGATGACTCCGGTCTGACCGTTTCCCCGAAACACGGGGATCAGTCGATGTTTTCGCAATCGTAGGAGGTAAAAGTGGGTGTCGAGGTATCCGTCGAGGGACTGACCAAGTCGTTCGGCTCGCAGAGGATCTGGCAGGACGTCACGTTGATCCTGCCCACCGGCGAGGTCAGCGCATTGCTCGGCCCGTCCGGAACGGGCAAATCGGTGTTCCTGAAATCGCTGATCGGTCTGCTCCGCCCCGAGCAGGGCTCGATCGTGATCGACGGCACCAACATTCTCGAATGCTCGTCCAAGGAACTCTACGAGATCCGCAAGCTGTTCGGGGTGCTGTTCCAGGACGGTGCGTTGTTCGGCTCGATGAACCTGTACGACAACGTGGCCTTCCCGCTGCGCGAGCACACCAAGAAGTCCGAGTCGGACGTCCGCAAGATCGTGATGGAGAAGATGGAACTCGTCGGCCTGCTCGGGGCCGAGGACAAACTGCCCGGGGAGATCTCCGGTGGCATGCGCAAGCGGGCCGGCCTGGCCCGGGCGCTGGTGCTGGACCCGCAGATCATCCTCGTCGACGAACCCGACTCCGGCCTGGACCCGGTSCGYACCACCTACATCAGCCAGACGCTGATCGACATCAACGCCGAAATCGACGCGACGATCCTGATCGTCTCGCACAACATCAACCTCGCGCGGACGGTGCCGGACAACATCGGCATGCTGTTCCGCCGACAACTGGTGATGTTCGGACCCCGCGAGGTGCTGCTCACCAGCGACCAGCCGGTGGTCAAACAGTTCCTCAACGGCACCATGATCGGCCCGATCGGGATGTCCGAGGAGAAAGACGAGGCCACCATGGCCGCCGAGCAGGCCATGGTCGACGCCGGACACCACGCCGGTGGTGTCGACGACGTCGAGGGCATCGTCCCGCAGATGAAGGCCACCCCGGGGATGCCGTTCCGGCAGGCCGTCGCCCGCCGGCAGGAACGCGTCCGCGACATCTTGCACACCCTGCCGGAGAACGCGCAGGTCGCCATCCAGGACAGCTTCGAGGAGAGCTTCGGCCCCTACGACGACACCGAGGATTTCTCGATATACGAGGAGCCCCTCGAATCCGTGTGATCCATCTTCCCGGTTCACGACTCGGCAACAAGAACAGCCAGATCAACGAGAGGAACCCGTCATGACGACGAACAACAACGCCTTCTTCATCGGAGGCGAATGGCATGCGCCCGCCTCGAGTGGCGTGATCACGGTGGTATCGCCCAACGACGAACAGGTGGTGGGCCACACCCCCGATGGCGCCGAACCCGACATGGACGCCGCCGTCGACGCGGCACGCCGGGCATTCGACGATCCGACCGGTTGGTCGCAGTGGGAACCGGCTCGGCGAGCGCAGGCACTGGGACGCCTTGCAGATGCGCTCGACAAACGCGCACCGGAGATGGTCCAGGCGGTGAGCTCACAGAACGGCATGCCCGTCGCGGTCGCAGAGAAGCTGGAAGCCGTATTCCCGCAGGTTCTGCTGCGCTACTACGCCGGATTGATCGAGAACGACTCCTTCGAGGAGACACGGCCGGGTCTGCTCGGCGGATCGACTCTCGTGACCAAGACCCCGATCGGGGTCGTCGGCGCGATCGTCCCGTGGAACTTCCCGCAGGCACTCGCCGCGTTCAAATACGCTCCCGCTCTGGCTGCCGGGTGCACGATCGTCATCAAGCCGTCCCCGGAGACGGTCCTCGACAGCTACGTTCTCGCGGAAGCGGTCGAAGAGGCAGCCCTGCCGGCGGGCGTGATCAACATCGTGCCCGGCGGTCGCGAACTGGGCGCGTACCTGGTCTCGCATCCCGGCATCGACAAGGTGGCGTTCACCGGGTCGTCGACTGCCGGCCGCAACATCGCCGAGGCCTGCGGCCGACTGCTCCGGCCGGTCACGCTGGAACTCGGTGGAAAGTCGGCGGCGATCATCCTCGACGACGCGAATCTGGATCTCGCCACCGTCGGCGAACAGCTGTTCGGGGCGACCATGCTGAACAACGGCCAGGTCTGCTACCTCGGCACCCGCATCCTGGCACCACAGTCGCGCTACCAGGAAGTGGTCGACACGTTCAGTGCTCTGGCCGGGTCACTGACCGTAGGAAGTTCCCTCGACCCCGCCACGATGATCGGACCGATGGCCAGCGCCCGGCAGCGCGACCGGGTCGAGTCCTACATCGCGAAGGGCAGAGGCGAGGGTGCCCGCATCACGGTCGGTGGTGGACGCCCCGCGGACCTCGAGAAGGGATGGTTCGTGGAACCGACCATCTTCGCGGACGTCGACAACAACTACACGATCGCCCAGGAGGAGATCTTCGGACCCGTGCTGTCGATCATTTCTTATCGGGACGACGAGGACGCTGTCCGCATCGCCAACGACAGCGACTTCGGTCTCGGCGGCACCGTCTTCACCGCCGATCACGACCACGGAGTCGCCGTCGCCCTGCGCATCCAGACGGGAACCGTCGGCATCAACGGCTACCTTCCCGATCCGACGGCGCCGTTCGGTGGTGTCAAGGCCAGTGGCCTCGGACGCGAATTGGGTCCGGAGGCCCTGTCCGCCTATCTCGTGCCGAAGTCGATCTACCTGTAAGGGCGAGTGCGGGTGCGGCACTCGGGGCGCACCCGCATCGCTCCGCGGACCACTCATCCCCATGGGGCATTTCCCTCCCCCCGAAGGATGAGAACGCGTCCGATTCGCACCTTTTACCCCCTCTCGGTCGGCATTATGGTTCGACCAAACACTGTGGCCTGTCCCCTGTCGGGAGAGGCACCTGAAAGCAAGGATCCGCACATGGATGTCATGGAACACGCGGGAGCGATTCTCCCCGAGGACCGCTACAGTGCGAGCACCCTCGAGGCGTTCCGATCGAACGGGTACTGGCGCGACGAGAGCCTGACCCAATACGTGGACCGGTGGGCGGACACCGACCCGGACTTCGTCGCCGTCACCGACGGCTACGGAACTCTCACGCGCGGTGAACTTCGAGCGCAGGCGTACCGTCTCGCGGCCTCCCTGCAGACGCTCGGCGTCGAACGGGGTGACCGCGTTCAGGTCCAGTTGCCGAACTGGAACGAGTTCGTCGTCATCTACGTGGCGCTCGCCCGGATCGGCGCCGTCCTCGTGCCCACCATGCCGGTGTACCGGCACGACGAGGTGCGCTACGTACTGGAGCACTCCGGAGCCAAGATCTCCTTCGTCACCGAGGAATTCCGCAAGTTCCGGTACACGGATATGCTCGCCGAGGTGCGTAAGGACGTACCCGGACTCGAACAGGTCGTCGTCGTGCGTGGGACGGCGGGCGCCGGCACGATCGCCTTCGATGACCTGATTGCCGGCGACCATGTACCCGGCGACGACGAACTCGGACCACCACCGCCCGCGGATGCCGCCCACGCCATCATCTACACCTCGGGAACCGAGTCGCGGCCGAAAGGCTGCCAACATACCTTCAACACACTATCTTTCACCGCCCACGGACTCGGCGGGCAGGTGATGGGGCTGAACCCCGACGACGTGATGTTCATGCCCTCTCCCGTCACCCACGCGACAGGACTGGCCGTGGGAGTGGCGACTCCGTTGATCCTCGGAAGCGGGATCCACCTTCTCGACGTGTGGGAGCCCAACGAGGGACTCCGGCGTATCGCGGAATTCAAGACGACAGTGAGCATGGCCGCGACACCATTCCTCCAGATGGCACTCGGGGCCATCGAAGCCGGTGCCGACCACGACGTCAGCGCGATGCGACTCTGGGTCAGCGCCGGCGCACCGATACCCGAGACCCTTCTTCGGAAATGGAAGACGGCACTACCTGACTGCACACTCTTACCGGTATACGGCAGTAGCGAAGGACTACTGGTGACGGCAGTGCGTGTCGACGACCCGCTCGAGAAGGTGCTCTCCTCAGACGGGCGTGCGTTCGATGGTGTCGGTCTCGAGATCCGCGACGAGGAAGGCACCACCGTACCGGCCGGCGAGGAAGGCCAGATCTTCTACGGAGGACCGGGCATCTTCCTCGGGTACTGGCGCGACCCCGAACGCACGACCGCGTCGGTCGACGCACGTGGGTTCCTCTCCTCAGGTGATCTCGGCCGCGTCGACAAAGACGGCTATCTGCGGGTCACGGGACGAATCAAGGACCTCATCATCCGCGGCGGCATGAACATCTCGGCGCGGGAAGTGGAGGAGCACCTCCTGGCGCACCCGCGTATCACCGCAGCTGCAGCTGTGTCGATGCCCGACGCGCGTCTCGGCGAGAAGGTATGCGCCTTCGTCGTTGCCAACGGCCCCGCACCAACTCTGGACGAAATCGCCGACTTCCTGCGAATCGAGCGCAAGGCCATGGTGCAGAAGATTCCCGAGAAGCTGGTAGTCGTCGATCAACTCCCCACCACCGCGACCGGCAAGATCCAGAAGTTCCTTCTCCGCAAGCAAGCGGCCGAAGCGGTTGCCGGCGACTAGATCCCGACCAGGACACAGGACCGCCCCCCTCGCCGAGGCAAGGGGGGCGGTATTCGTGCATGTGGTGAGCCCGTCACCCACCGAGATGGTCTGAGTGCGCGCGTGAGACTTTCGTGGCCCCTGTCACCGTTGGCCGGTCATCGCCAGATAGCGGTAGATCGCCTCGGACCGGTTCATCGCGCCCAGCTTGCGAAGTATCTTCTTGACGTGTGTCTTCACCGTGAAGATGCTGATGACGAGTTCGTTCGCGATCTCGGCGTTCGATGCGCCCCGGATCAGCAACGTGAACACCTCGCGCTCACGCGTCGTCAGCGATTCCAGCGCGGCGGGATTCAGATCGTCGTAGGGCGTACCGGGCAACGCCGAGACCTGCTCGGCCGAGGTCTCGTCGAGGAAACTGACGTCCGCATGTTCGAGAAGCTCGGCTTCGCGGGCTTCCTGTTGCAGGCGTTGGACGATCACATCCTTCTGTTCACTGAGGCGGTCGGCCAGCATCGCCCGTTCGAACAACGTCCCGAAACCGCGGGCATATGCCCCGAGCATGTCCCGGACCACAACGTTCACCGGGTCCCCGGAAGGTCGACTGCCGTGCACGAGACCGATGACACCGGTCGACACGGTAATCGGGGCAACCACATAGGAGTCGGCGGCGAGCATCTGCACGACCTCGGCACTCGGCCGGACGTCGGCGTTCGGCCCGGCGAGTACCGCGGATCTGGTCTTACACGCCCGGCTCTCGGCTGATTCGAAACCGAGGGGTAATGCCTRCAGGGAACTCAGGACCTCGTCCGACCTCGTCGAGCTGTGGAGCTCGAGCGCCGTCCACGAGCCGTTGTGCACCTCGGACAGGAGAATTCGGTCGAGTCGCGCTGCGTTCGCAGCCTCGAAGCAGATTCTTTTGCGAAGACCGGCAACGGATTCCGAGCCCCGTAAACGCCGGATCGCGCTGGCGAACTCGGCGGGTTGCACGACGTGCCCCGGACCCTCGCGCATTGTGCGAATCCGCGTGCGCGTGTTCTGAAGGTCGACGATGAGGCGACCGAGCGCTCGTTGCTGCTCGGGGCCGAGCGCGGGGAATGTCGCAAGTGCCGATTCCGTGGCCTCGTCGAGGAGCGCCATCTGGGTGCCGAGCGAGACAACGCGGATCTCGTGGGAGCGGGGGCCGACGCCGTACTCGTCGCGCAACCGATCGAGGAGAACGATGACCGCGTGCGACAACTCGCGGTCGGTCGTCGACCTGACGGTCGCTCGCCCCTCCGTCTTCCCTGTCATCTCGCTCGGCGCGCCTGACTCGAGTAGAGGGCCGTCGCCGCGGCACGAGTCGGTGCGTGCAGCTTCTTGAGCACGGATTTCACATGCGATTTCACGGTGCCCTCGGAGATGACCAGTGCCTGCGCAATCTGATTGTTGGTGGCCCCGGTTGCCAGGTGGGACAGGATCTCGCGCTCCCGGACGGTCAGCACGCTGTTGATCTCGAGCGCCCGGTTCTCCCCGGGCTCATCCGTGGAGCCCTCGACCGGTGCGGCGGCCTGATGAGAGAGAACCGCATCCGCCTTCGAGATCCGGTCCAGCATCGTCTGGGTTGCGTCGAACGACTCCTCCACCCGGGCACGCTGCAGTTGAATTCGGTGCTTCAGCACCGCCTGCTCGTACACGATGGCCAGAATGGTCGCGAAGGTGTCCAACCGATCCCGGTCGTCGGGATCGAGAACATGCTCCGACCCTGGCCGGTCGGCGTGGAGCAGTCCGATGACCTTACCTGCGGACATGACCGGCGCCGCGACGTATGCCGACGTCCGAGATCGGCTGACGATCTCCTTGTGTGTGCGGTCGTCGTCAGCCGGGGCGGCGACCAGCGCGGGAACCCGGCGTCGGACCAGCTCGGTTTCCAGAGGCGCTTCAGCCAGGGACAACACCGCGGAGTCGACGTAGTCGGAGAAGTCGAGAGGCGAGCCGTCGAGCTCGGGCCGCAGATAGAGGCGGCGGGGCTGCCACAGAGAGCCGGACACAGCTGAGACCATCGAGCGCGCGAAGGGCAATTGTGTACACACCACCTCCGGTGCCGCCTCGATGATCTGTCGCGGGGAAAGTCCCCGAAGCGTCACCGCGGCGTCGTGCACCTCGCCCAGCTCCGCGATCCGGCGAATCGCCTCGGTTCTCGCCAGCTGCTCCTGAACACGTTCGATGTCGACGAGAACCCGGCAAGCGTCTCCGATATCGGTCTCGGCGAGCTGCCCATCGGTCAGCGCTTCGACGAGGCGACCCCTTGCCGCTGCAAGAGACACCGACAACGTGGGAGAGCCGACGTCCGGGTTGTGCTGGTGGTCGACCAGCAGCTTCCTTGCCCTGCCGATACAGTCGGCTGCTTGGTGCTCGAGATCCGCGTGATCAGGATCCATTGACGTCTTCGTCCGGCTCACCTTCTCGTCACACCTCCGGCCGCATCGGCACACCACTCGACATGATTGTTGTGACTGGCATCACTCTGCAGTGTAGCCCGATCGCCCAGCTATCGTCCAATGGTATGACCGATCAGCTGATCGCGGGTACGCTGATCTACCCCGAGTACACGGCAAATGCCTTGTTGGAGTTGAAGACGTCGGTCACCACGAGGTCCGACCAGTCTCGGCGCAGGCCGAGCTCCTCGACCGCACCGAGCATGCAGAACCAGTTGAGAATTTCGTGCTGGCCGGCGTCGACAACTTCTGCGCTGGTGTAGTTGCGCATCAGCCCGAAGTCGTCCTCGAGCAGCGCCTTGTAGATACGCAGGTCGGCTTCGGTATCGGGACGCATATGCCACAGCTTGTCGGCGAGGAAGGCGTGCGACCAACTCGAGGAGGCGACGAACGCCACCCTGAGATCACGGTCGCGGAAATGTTGCGCGACCGCCCGACCGACTTGGAAACACCGGGCCGGCGTCGGACCCGAGGGGTCGAGAACCTCCGATTCGATGTCGGCGAATCGCGCCAATCCACCTTTGCGCGCGATGGCATGCTGCCCATAGCAATTGACCGTCATCGGGATGAAGGGATATGACATCTCGGCGCCGGCGTCGGCGTAGTCGAGGAACAATTGCGTATTCAGGATCGCGTGCGGAAAATGTGCGGCGGTGCGCTTCTTGTACGAGTAGGCCATGTCGAATCCGCGCTCGATCAGGCCGTCGGCGAGTTTCCTGGCCCCCGACGCGTCACCATGCATCACGATCTCGAAATCGTCCGGCTTCCCCCAGAAGTTCGGACTGCCTCGCTCGTTCATCACCTCGAAGGCGGGCACCTCGAGGTCTCCGTAGGCGAGCACGCAGAACGGTGGCACCACCTCCTCGCGAAAATTCTCGTACTGGTCGTCGCCCCACACCACGACGACGTCGGGGGCGAACTCGTCGACCGCGTCACGCACCCGAGTCAGATTCGCCACCAGCTCCGCACGATGCGCCGATGCGGCGGCGGTTCCACCGTCGTCGGACCACTCGCGACGCATACGGTCCGGCCAGTGGGCCGGGTCCTTCTCCTCGTCGGGGATGTCCGGGTCGGTGAGAGTCCATCGCAGCAGACCTGCCATGTGCTCGTCGGTTCCCGCCAACAGCGGGTAGTGGGTCATGCCGAGAGCGAGGAAGTCTCCCATTGGCCGTCCTTTCTGAGGTGGCGCCTCGGCGCCGTCACACGCGCCGGGGGTATCGCTCCCCATCGTGTGACGTGCGCGCGCCACACGCACAGCAAGTTCCAGTGCCCGGAACGCGGCGTCAGTCGTCGAACGGAAAGAGATCGGCCCTACCCTGGGCGAGCATCTGGGTGGTGTCACGGCAGATGCGGTGAGCAGTCAGTTTGACGGCGTTGATCACCGACTCCGAGACCTCCTTCGCCGAGTCGAACTGAACGGCGACAGCACCCATCGGCCGGCCCTTGATCAGCACCGGCGCGGCGATGTTGCCCAAGCCCAGAACCACCCCGTCCTTCTGCACGGCAACTCCCGCCACTCGAACGTGCTTCAACTCGTGGCGAATTCGGACCGGGTCCGTGATCGACTTCGGCGTCAGTCCTACCAGAGGTCCGGCCAGCAGTTCGGTGAGCTCCTCTTCACGCAGATGCGCCATCATCGCCCGGCCCATCGCGGACAGGTGCGCGGGGATCCGGGTGCCCACCTCCCCGATGGGTCGCGCGTGGTTCACCGCGAACAGCGCCTGCAGCACGACGACTTCGTTGCCCCTGAGGACGCCGAAGTGCACGGATTCCTTCGACCAGGCCTGCAACTGCGCCAAGTGCGGCAGCGCAACCTCGCGCATTCCGTCCACCGGCATGGACGAAACCAGCCGCAACAGCCGGATACCGAGCCGGTACCCGGCACCGTGTTCCTCTATCACCGCCAGTTCACCCAACCGCTGCAGCAATCTGTGCACCGTCGACTTGGGCAGGCCCGTCTTCCTGCTGATCTGTGTCAGGGTCAGAACCCGATCGCGCTCGTTGAACGCATCGATGATCGAGAACGCCTTCGCCAGGATCGAAGGCGGTGAGCTCCCCGCACCGCCGGTGTCGTGCTTGTCTTCTTCCATCTGCATCATCCGGGCCTCCGCAATCTTCACTCCGCCGACCCCGCGGAAAACTACTGTAACGGCGGTCACAGCGCGCTGACATTCAGGGTACGTGCCCGCCGATCGGTTCCAGCCCCCGGAACTACAGCGGCCGCAGCCGCACCGAGCCCCTAACGTTCCCTCCGTCCGGCTTGCCCGACGACGCGGGCAGGCCGGACGGAACACGCCACGGATGCGCGCGAAAGGAGACCCTCGTGGTTCCACCCGGCACCATCGATGTGCATGCGCACTACTTCCCCCGGGACGCACCCCCTGCCGACGTCATCGCAGGTTTTCCGCGAGCACCCCGATTGGTGCTCGATTCTCCCGCGGAGGGACGGCTCGTCCGCGGATCCGAAGACTTCCGCGCCGTCCGGCGCGCTCTCTGGGATGTGCCGGCGCGCTTGGAGGACATGGATCGCGCGGGCGTCGGGGTTCAGGCGATTTCTCCTGTTCCGGTCACCCTGGAGTACGGCGCCGCGCCGGCACCCTTCGCCGCGTACTGCCGGTGGATCAATGAGTCCACCGCCCGCGCAGTGGAAGACGGCGATGGCAGGCTCATCGGAATCGGAACAGTTCCCCTCTTGTCTCCCCGGGACTGCCTATCCGAACTTCACTACCTGTCCACAGTTCTGGGACTGCGGGCGATCGAGATCGGCACACGGATCAACGGGATGGAATTGGACGACCCGGCACTCGAGTACTTCTTCGATGCGGTCGACGGTCTCGGACTCGCGGTAATGGTCCATCCCGTCGACGGAGGCGGTGGCGCGGTGCGCCGTTCGGGGTTCACTTACGACTTCGGACTGGGGATGCCCTCAGATACCGCGTTGGCGGCTACCGCGCTTGTCTTCGGCGGGGTGCTGGACCGTCATCGACGACTACGCATCGCCATGGTCCACGGGTGCGGCACCTTTCCCTGGGCATACCCGAGACTGCGCCTCGGCGCCCACTTGGCCGCCACACACGTCCCAGACGATCTGGATCGCCTCGTATCACGTCTCTACGCAGACACATTGGTCTTCGACCCGGGACTCCTGCCTGCGTTGGTACACCGCTTCGGCCCGAACCAGATCCTGCTCGGCAGCGACCACCCCTTCATTCCGGGACAACCTGGAGATGGACTGGCGGACTTGAACTCTGTGGCACAGCATTTGCCGCCCGGCACCGTGCCGAGAATCCTCCGCGAGAATGCGCTCGAATTTCTCGGACTGGCATCCGGCGCACTCGTCACCGACCACTTCTCACCGATAAAGGAAGATCACCATGGCACTCACTGCTGAAAATCTCGTCGACGTTCCCGGCTTGGCCAGCCGTTGGGTCCGACTGGCGAACGGCGCCCGCGCCCACTACATGACCGCCGGCACGTCGGGCCCCGCCGTGATCCTGCTCCACGGCGGATTGCCCGGCTCCTCAGGCCTCGCGGGATGGCGCTTCATGGCCCCCTACCTCGGCGAGAACGGTTTCCGCGTCTATTGCCCCGACATGCCCGGATTCGGCCTGTCCGATACTCGTGCGGAGTATTGGCCGGACGGCATGGAGTCCTTCGTCGACTTCATCGACCAGTTCGCCACCGCACTGTGCCTCGACGAGTTCCACCTCGCAGGAAACTCCATGGGCTGCATGAACACGGTCAATTACACGGTTGCACACCCGGACAAGGTCAAGAGCTTCATTCTGATCGCGGGAGATGTCGGCGACGTCGTCCCGGAGCACTTGACCCCGCCGGCGGGCGAGTTCCGTCTCACCGCCTACGACGGCACACGCGAGGGAATGCGCACGATGATGGAGGCGATCATCCATCGCGGTGAGGCCATCAGTGAAGATCTGATCGACATGCGCTACCTCTCCGCGAGAGACCGGATGGACGCGCACGCGAAGTTCTGGCCCACTCTCCTGCAGTACCGGCGGATCACGGACTGGACGGACGAGAATCGCGCCGCCCGTTTGGTCACCAAGGGGCGCCTCGACCGGTTGAGCACTCCGGGGCTCTACCTCTACGGACGCCAGGACATCCTGACACCGGTCGAGTGGGGGTACGTCCAGGAAGACCACCTGCCCAACGTGCAATTCTTCTATCCCGACGAGTGTGGCCACCAGGGCCAGACCGACCGACCGGACCTGTTCAACCCGGTCTTCCTCGAATTCTTCCGCGACGGGAGGGTTTCCGGAGATCTCGCCGACGCCGCCGGCGTCTCCGATCGCCGACCCGAACTGCCACTGATCGATCGCTCCCTGGTCTCTGCTTGATTCTCCGATGACAACCGATGGCCGACGCCGGAATCCACGATTCGGCGTCGGCCATCGGTTGTTTCCGCCTCCGCCAATCCAGGAAGTGTCCGATGCCCCGACCGCAGTCCGTGCCGGCCGAAATCTCACCACCTGCTCCGGCAAGATCGCTGCGAGCCGGGCATCGCGACCGGAACTGGTTCTCACTCTGTGCGGCAATGTTCGTGGTCGCGTGGGGCGGCAATCAGTTCACTCCGCTGCTGACCATGTACCGGGCGGAGCGCGGGTTCAGCGAACTCGCCGTGAACACACTGCTGTTCGCGTATGTCATCGGCCTGATCCCCTCGCTCCTCCTCGCGCATCGGCTGGCGGCCCGCTGGGGCACCCGCACTCCCCTCGTTCTCGCCGTACCCGTCAGCGCGCTGGGTTCGATACTGGTCGCAGCCGGGTCACACTACCCCGCACTGATGTTCGCCGGGCGAATGTCGACCGGCATGGCTCTGGGGATCGGAATGGTGGTCGGCGGGCTGGCGCTCGACTCGCTGACCACTTCACCCGGCCGTGCTCCACGAGCGTCGGCAATGAGTCTGACGAGCGGCTTCGCGATGGGTGCAGGTGCCGCGGGCGCCCTCGCCCAGTGGGCGCCCGCACCGACCACCGCGGCTTTTCTGCTGCACGGGGTTCTCTGTGTAGCTGCCGCCCTGCTGATCGCGCGAACGACGACGAACAGCCCGGTGCGGGCTCGGCCAGAACCGTTGGAGAGGAATCGAATACTTCTTCCCCGCGCATTCCACCTCCTGGTGATACCCGCGGCACCGTGGATCTTCGGCGCCCTCGGCATCGCGTACGCGGTGCTCCCGCCCATCGTGGCGCCTCAGCTGGAAGGCTTCGACACGGCGTTCTCCGGTCTGCTGTGTCTACTGAGTTTGGGACTGGGCTTCGTCGCGCAGCGACTCGTCGGGCGCACGGCGGGACGATCGGGCCCGGCCCGCGGGATCGGACTGACACTCTTCGTGGCCGGCACGCTCGCCGCCGCCTTTGCCGCCGCAACCGCGTCGATCTGGCTGGTCGTGGTTGCGGCATCCGTGCTGGGCGTCGGATACGGATTGACGTTGGTCGGGTGCTTGCGTGACTGCGAGCGATTGGCCCCGCCCGGCCGGCTGGGGACGATGACCGGCCGGGTCTACTGCCTGGGTTACCTGGGGTTCGGACTACCGACGGCGATCGCCTGGCTGCACAGTTCCTATGCGATCGGCACGCCTGCAACATTGCTGGGCGTGGCGTCGGCAGCCGTCGCCGCCAACGTCGCAGGTGCCGCCATTCTGCGGATCCTGTCGCGGACGCGCGCCAGTCGACGCTAGCCGGGCTACATGCTCGCCGACTCGTCACCAATTCGCGGTTCCAGCGGCCGGAACTGCACACCACCTGGGCGTGATACGTGGCTACGTTTCGACTATGTCCTTCCTGATCGTCGGCGCCTCGGTTGCAGGCACCAGAACAGCAATCGCATTGCGGCAGCGCGGTTTCGCCGGGCGCATCGTGCTCCTGGAGAGCGAGGAGCACTGGCCGTACGACAAACCCCCTCTGTCCAAGGACCTCCTGGCCGAGGGGCACGCCCCGGATGTTCCGCGGCTCCTCACACCGGAGCTCGCAGCGGAGTTCGACCTCGACGTCCGGCTGGGCGTGCGAGCCACCGCTCTGGACCCGGTACGGAGGGTAGTGATCGCCCACACCGGTGAGCAGTTCTCGTACGAGCAGTTGGTGATCGCTACCGGTGCTCACGCACGGTCCCTCCCCATTCCTGCCGTGCCGGCGGGGGTTCACACGCTGCGCACGCTCGACGACGCTACGGCTCTGCGAGAAGCGCTCACCGGCAGACCGCGGGTGGCTGTGGTTGGCGCAGGCTTCATCGGCGCCGAATTCGCGTCCGCGGCGCGGGGGCGCGGCCTCGACGTCACCCTGATCGAGGCACTCGAGATCCCGATGAGTCAGGTTCTCGGCGACGAGGCCGGACGCGAGATCGCGTCGATCCACACACTCGGCGGTGCCCAGCTCATCACCGGAGGGCGGGTGGAACGTTTCCGGGGCAGTGAGCACGTCGAGGGCGTCGTCCTTGCCGACGGAAGCGAGGTACCGGCGGACCTCGTCGTCGTCGGCGTCGGCGCAGTACCCAACACCCGGTGGCTCGAGAACAGCGGGCTTCCCGTCGACGGCGGGGTGCACTGCACTGACCGCTTCGAGGTCGAGGGATTCCCGTCGATCTTCGCCATCGGCGACCTCGCCCTGCGTCGGCATCCGCTGCTGGGTATCCGGGCGCGGATCGAGCACTGGACCAGTGCCGGCGAACAGGCCGATGCGGTCGCCGCGATCGTGACCGGTGCAGAACCCCCTGCACCGCAGCTTCCGTACGTGTGGTCGGACCAGTACGGCTCCCGGATCCAGATAGTCGGGAGGCCCTCGCTCGGTGAACTCGCCCATCGCGAGGGGGCGATCGCGGAGGGCCGCTTCCGTGCCGTCTACACCGACGCCGACCACAACCCGATCGCCCAGGTCAGCGTCAACGACCCCAGAGCAGTCGCTGCGTTCCGCAAGAACCACCGTCGCGGCGGGAGTCTCGCGGACCTCGTCGGCGGCCAGATACCCGCCCGATAAGGAAGGCACCCATGCGTCAGATCCAGCATTTCAAGGGGGGTCCGGACAAGATCCTCCACATCGAAACCGAGGGCTGCAAGATCAACGTGATCATCGGGACCCACGACCTCAGCAACGAAGTCTTCACCACCGTGGAAATCCTGCCCGCCGAACCGGACGACGACGGACGGAACTGGATGGCAATCGGCCCCACCGCCGTGCTGGTCGTCCCGGCCACCGGCTCCGATCCCGACAGTTGGCTCTTCCGGGACATCACCACAACCGATCCCCGCGTCGCCGACCACCACTAACTCACGCCGCCGGCGCGGCCCGCACTCACCAGAACGGATCAGCCCCATGACCGCAGAGCAATTCATCATCGACGACCGCGAGAACAGCCTTTTCCGGGTCAACCGTGAAGCCTTCACTTCCGAGGACGTGTTGCAGCGCGAACGAAAAGAGATCTTCGACAAGACGTGGCTGTACGTCGGACACGAGTCCGAGATTCCCGGCAAGAACGACTTCCAGACCCGGGACGTCGGCGGCCGACCGGTGATCTTCAACCGGGACCGGCACGGTGACGTCCGGGTGCTGCTCAACACCTGCCTGCACCGCGGATCCTCCGTCTGCCGGCACAGCTCCGGCAATGCGAAGATCTTCACCTGCTTCTACCACGGCTGGGCGTACCGGAACTCGGGCGAGTTGGTCAATGTGCCCGGCAACGAGGACTACAAGAGCGAGCCGGCTGCCGTGTACAAGGGTCTGCAGTCTCCGGCGCAGGTGGACTCCTACCGGGGGCTCTACTTCGTGAACTTCGATCCCGACGCGCCTGATCTGCTGACGTACCTCGGCGACGCCCGCTATTTCATCGATCTGGCAGCCGATCAGTCCCCCGAAGGCGTCGCGATCCTGGAGGGAACCCACAAGTACTCACTGAAGGCCAACTGGAAGCTCCTCGTCGAGAACAGCATCGACGGGTATCACGCCAAGTCCGTTCACCACACCTACTTCGAAATGATGATGGAACTCGGTGCCACACCACCGATGCTGGGCAAGGAGACCGTCAACGGTGTGGCACCGGCCGGTATGGGAACCGAATTCCCTAACGGGCACGCCACATTGATGTATCCGGCCAACGGACTTCCCCTGGCCACCGACAGTGTCAAGCAGACCCTCGCCGGCCTGCGGTCGCAGGCCGAACAGTCCTTCGGTGAGAATTATGCCAACGCGATGTTTGGCCTCGCGCGAAATTCGGTGTTCTTCCCCAGCCTCATCCTGATCGATCTCAGCTTCGGTTTGACGCTGCGCACATTCCACCCGGTGAGCCCATCGGAAACGCTCGTCACCGGTTGGCAGATCATCCCCAAGGGTGTCGACGAGGAGTTCGTCAGATACCGCATCAACAATGCACTCACCTTCTGGGGGCCGGCCGGCCTCGCGACCCCCGATGATGTCGAGGCCCTCGAACAGGCGCAGAAGGGGTTCGGCGCACGCGGCGAGGTCGGCTGGTCCGACGTGTCGAAGGGAATGGGCAAGCCCGTGCCGGCGGCCAACGACGAACTGCAGATGCGGTCCTGGTGGCGGGAATGGAACCGGCGCATCACCGGACAGCAGCTCCCCACCGAAGGCACGTCGTTCGTTCCCTTCGACAAGCAGGCTGCCGATGCCTGACCTCGTTCGATAAGCCGCACATCCGCCAGTCACCTCAGAAGGACACTCCCATGACTTCCGTGTCAGAGACACCCACCATCACGACGCGTAACGCCGTCGAGGAATTCCTGTTCCATGAAGCCGGCCTGATCGACGAATGGCGACTCGAGGAGTGGCTCGACCTGTTCACACTCGATTGCACGTACGAAGTACCCGCCACGGACCGGCCGGACGCGGACCCCGGTCTCACGTGGTCACTCATCCACGATGGCCGCACCATGCTCGAACAGAGGGTGATTCGCCTCAAGAAGCCGGAGGCGCACGCCGAATTTCCCCATTCACAGACCAGTCGAATCATCGGCAACGTGCGAATCCTGACACAGAACAACGAGTCGATCTCCGTCACAGCCAATTTCATCATCAACCGCGCGAAAGCCGGCAAGTTCGACACGTATGTCGGCCGCTACGACTACGACCTGACCCCTCACGGTTCCTCCTTCCTGATCCGCAGGAAGCGGGCCGTTCTCGCTCACGACATGCTCGATCCCCAGGGCAAGATCAGCTTCATCATCTGAACTGTCACCGCGCACCGTATCCGCGCATCACGAGAGGACCGACCATGGCACCGGAAATATCAACCGCAGCACTGATCTTCGCGTGCAACGAGGAAGATCTGGCCGACGGCGAAACCCTACGCTTGGAGGCGGATGGCGGGATCGCCGTCTATCGCGTCGACGGCAAGTTCTTCGCGACCTCCGACTCCTGCAGTCACGAGAAGTGGTCGCTGGGCGAGGAGGGCGAACTCGAGGGCCACGAGGTGCTCTGCACACTCCACATGGCCCGGTTCGACGTCCGCACCGGAGCACCCCTGTGCTTTCCCGCGGTGCTGGCGTTGACGAAGTATCGGACCGTGTTGAGCGACGGCCGGGTGTACGTAGCACCGAACGAAGACTGAACACTCTCGCGTCCAGCATATTCCAGAGGAAGGCAGCAGCACCACATGAACAGATTCAAAGGCCGGACTGCGGTTGTCACCGGGGCCGGCAGCGGCATCGGCCGCGCCATCGCCGTGCGACTCGCCGACGAAGGGGCGGACCTCGTCCTCGGAGACATCAGTGCCGACGCGGTGGAGGCGGTGGCCGAGCACCTTCGCCCCGGCAACGCGGCGTCCGTGACCACAATCGTCGGAGACCTCTCACAACGTGAGGACGCCGCCGACCTCATCCGACGGACTGTCACGGAACGCGGCGCGGTAGACGTGCTGGTGAACTGCGCGGGCGGTGGCGTCATCCTTCCCACGTTCGACCACACCGAGGAGACCTTGCGGGCCACCATCGACCGCAATCTCTGGACGACCCTGTACACCACACTCGAGGCGCTGCCCCACATGGTGGACGCCGGTTACGGCCGGATCGTGCACATAGGAGCGGAATCCGTGCGCAACGGTCTGTACCGGCACGCGATCTACAACGCCGCCAAGGGCGGGGTCCATGCGTTCGGGACCGGACTCGCACGAGAGTTCGCAGATGCCGGAATCACCGTGAACACGGTCGCCCCCGCGTGGATCGAGACACCGGAGGCCGCAGCCAAATTGGCGTCCGCGACCCCCGAAGCGAAGGAGGACATGGCGGTCTTCGGCGCCCAGATGCGCAACCTCATTCCGATGAACCGCCCCGGGACCGTCGAGGAAGTCGCAGCCACAGTAGCCTTCGTCGCTTCCGAAGAAGCGTCCTACGTAACCGGTCAGGTGATCAGCGTGAACGGTGGCAGTTCGATGCTCTAGACGGAGTACGACGTCGAGGCGGCGAATCCCGGCTCGAGGTCGTGCTCTCGAATGCCTCCGGCGTTTCGATCAATCCACCATTCACCGACAACGCGACGGCGTGGAACCATCGCTGACGAGATCGGTGGAGAGCCGCCGCCACGTGGTCGAACGTTCTGGCTGCGTTGCCGACAGTGTCAGACGCATACACTCTGCCAGTATGGAGTGCGGTGGCACTCCCTGTGTCAGTCGAAGAGCGCGACGAGTCGCTTCCCACCGACTTCGCCGCGAGCCAACTGCTCGAGGCCCGTACCGATCTCGGTGAATCCGATCGACTGCGTCGAGATTGCCAGATCCCCGGACGCGATGAACTTCAAGACTTCGACGGTATCGGCGGGCGTTCCTCCGATCGACCCACGCAGCTCCACCTCCTTCATGGTCAGAAGATGGGTGTTGATGGTCGCTTCGGCTCGGCCGAGACCGACCTGGACGACGCGGCCGCCGCTATTGACCACTTCGATTGCACCGGCGGTGGTAGTCCCGAAGCCCGCGAAGTCGACGATCAGGTCGAGTTCGAACGCCGCGAGGTCCTTGACGTCGTCGACAACCTGCTTCACGCCGCGTTCGATTCCGGCCGCGTGTACCTGGGGATTGATCTCCGCTGCGTAGACTTCACCGCCACCGAGCACCGCCAACCGTGCGGCGGTCATTCCGAGTCCGCCGAGACCGATGATGCCTACTCTCGTAACGGGTTTCAGGCCGCCGCGCGCGAAGACCGCGTGATACGACGTCATGCCGGCATCGGTAGCAGCAGCTGCCTGCTCGAACGGCACGGTGGCTGGGAGGGGGATGATCTCGCCGGCCGGCGCCAGCGTCTTTTCTGCGTACGCACCGTGGCGTCCGACCCCGATGTTCTTCTGTCCGAGAACTCCACTTTTGCCGTCTCCCATGGCGCTGACTGCGACACGGTCTCCGATCGAGACCGTCTCGACTCGGTCGCCGACAGCGGAGACAACTCCGGCAGCTTCGTGTCCGAGGATGATGGGGGTGAAGCCGAGGATCTCGGCCATCGTCCCGTCTGTGATGCCCACGTCTGTGTGGCATAGGCCGGCCGCYTTGAGATCCACCACAACCTCGCCGGGACCCGGGATTGGATCCGGGACATCGACAAGTTCGATCGGTGACCCGACACCGTTGAACATCCACGCTTTCACTCTGAACTCTCCTGACTTGCGGCGCATAGCCGATCGGTAGCTGGATTTACTTGATCAGGAAGCCGGCGTCGACGGGCAGAGCGATTCCCGTGACGTAGCGGGACTCGTCCGAGGCGAGATAGAGAACTGCGTTGCTGATGTCGACCGGATCGACCCACGGAATAGGCAAGACGTTCGCCGCACGGTAGTTGGAATCCGGCTTCTCTGCATCGGCGCGGCTGGGGTGCTCGAGGTGCGGCAGGAAGAGCTTCATGATCGTCTCGTTCTGGATCATCGGGGTGTCGACGTTGGTCGGAAGAACCGAATTGACTCTGATGAATTGCGGTCCGAGTTCCAGGGCGAGCGATTTCATCAGACCCAGGACGCCGTGTTTTGCAGCGACATAGTGACCCAGGTTCTGCACCCCGGCCGCTCCGGCGGCGGAGCTGGTCAACACAATCGAGCCACCACGACCACCAGCGACGATATGAGGTACGGCAGCGTTGATGGTGTGGAATACACCGGTCAGGTCGATGTCGATGACGTCCTGCCAGGTTTGTTCCGGGAGGCCCACAAGCGGTCCCGTCGACGCGATGCCTGCATTCGCGGAGACGATATCGAGGCGGCCGAGTTCGGCGACACCCTCCGCCACGGCGCTCTCGAGAGCGGAACGGTCGCGGACGTCAGCCTTGATCGCGACGATCCTGCGGTCGAGTTTTTCGACCAGAACGACAGTTTCCTGCAGGTCCTCTTCGGTGCCCATCGTGTGGTCGGCACTCGCGACCTGATCGCAGATGTCGATCGCAATGATATCTGCGCCTTCCTCGGCGAGCCGCAGAGCGTGGCTGCGACCTTGTCCGCGCGCCGCTCCGGTGATCAGCGCGACCTTGCCTTCTACTCGTCCCATCGATCTCTCCTGTCGGTGATGTGGTGTTAGGGGGGTCGAATGTGAGAATCCGAGTGCGGGCTCAGCTCAATCGGCTGGTGTCGACATACACACGCCAGCTCGCGATGTCGGCGCCGGCGAACTCGAGGAACGACGAGCCCTTGACCTTGACCTCGTTGCCGTCGGGGAAGACGTAGGACACGGTGATTTCCACGGCAACGGTGTTTTTCGTCGTGTCGACGACGAGGTTGTCGAGTTGATGCAGGACGGCCTTGAAGTTGCCTTTCCAGGCGGACACGAAGGCGCCGATGGCCTCGACTCCCGCGACCGGGTCCACGTCGTTGAAGCCGAAGACCGCGTCCGCAGTAAGGCAACGCTGGAAGACTCCGGGGTCGTTGGCGTCGACCTCACGGTAGAACACACGGGTGGTCGAATCGAGGTCGATCGTTGTCTGGGTCATGTTCTTTCCTTGCCTTCGAAGGGGTCAGACCTTGGTGATGTGCCGAGCCGCGAGGTACGCGGAGCATTGGATGAATCCGATGGTGTGCCCGCCGGCCCAGTAGGCCTCGCCGGACGGTGTTGCAGCGCAGTTCCCGACGGCGTAGAGGCCCGTGATCGGTGTGCTGTCGGGTCGGACGACTTGGCAGTTCTTGTCGACGCGCGGCCCGCCGGCAGTATCGATGAGAGCCGGCCCCAGGATGGTGGCGTAGTAGGGCCCCTGGTCGGCGAGCGGGGCCATCATCGGATTCGGTCCCGCCCCCACACCGAAATAGGCGCTCAGGGCCTGCTCGATCGGCGTCGAACCGCGGCCGAAGTCGTGATCGATGCCTTCTGCGGACATCTCGGCCCACCGGTTGACGGTGCCGGTGAGTGTGGCACCGAAATCCGTGTCCAACTCGATCGGGCCGGTATATTCGCGCAGCGTCTCGAGCCGTTCCGCGATTCCCTTTTCGAGGTCCGCCAACGAGTCGGCCTTGATGACCCAGTAGTCGTCCTCACCCTGAGGTGGGATGGGGTTGCCGAAGCCCTCTCCGCCGAATCGCCGGGCAGGGTCGTCCCAGATTGCGATGAGCGGGTTGTTCGGGTAGGTGCCTTGCTGGCTGTCCCAGTCGAAGAACGCCCGCGCGAAGTCGTGGTATGGCACCTTCTCGCTGATGACGCGCTTGCCGAACCGGTTGACGATGATCATCGAGTCGCCCGGAATCATGAACGAGCCGCGGACGGCCACCGGGTCCTTCTGGAGGCGCTCGAGGACAATCGGGGCTCGCATGCCCACGTTCAAATTTGCCAGATCGGCGCCGACCTCGCGTGCGATTGCGAGAAGGTCGCCGGTGTTCGTCCGAGCCGCACAACCACCGACGTAGGAATGGTCCAAGAAGCGCAGACGCAATTCCGGGTCCTGGGTGAAACCGCCGGTGGCGCAGATTACTCCGCGGCGTGTCCGGATGCGGATTGTCCGTCCTGCCGACTCGACGACGGCACCGATGATCGCACCGGTCGCGTCCTGAACGAGCTCGACCACACGGGAATCTGTGCGAACAGGGACGTTGGCACGTTCACAAGCCCGAGCCAGAGTTTCGATCAGGATCGATCCGCCGGTGGGCCCACCTTCGCTTTCTTCCGGGAACAGCACGCGGCCTGTCGGAGCCGCGTCCTCGGGAAGGTGCGCGTAGTAGTCGGGGAAGTCTGCAGCATGCCCGAACTTCAGCCCCGCGAGGTTCTCGTACGCTTCGGCCGCATCCGAGGCGTTGTCGTAGAAGGCCGTCAGGCCGTCGTACTCCCACTCGGGCAAACCCAGGGTGGGATGGTCGGGGTTGTACAGTCTGGGGCGCGACAGCTTCGCCATATACCGGAGGGCATCGTCGCGCGGATCCGTGCGTCCGGTGGCGCGCAGATACTTGTTGTTCGGAATCCACATGTAAGCAGCGGATTTCGCGGTAGTTCCACCGATGACGGAAGCCTTCTCGACGACGGTGACGTCGGCGCCGCCCGCCGCGGCGATCACGGCAGAACCCAGACCTCCGATTCCACTTCCCGCGACCAGAACATCTACGGTTTCGTCCCACTCGTGATTCATAACCAGCCTTTCACAGCATCAGTTCCGGAACGGCATCCTCAGCAGGACGGTGCAGCGGCGGAAGACGTGCCGATATTCCTAGACTTCGGTCGACGAAAGTTGCGTCAAAACATCACAATTCAAAGCTCATCGGCAGTGCAGGGCGCAGCGAGCATCCGGTTCCACCCGCACACACTGTGTGGTGTGTGCCACAATTACAGCCCAAGGGTGGCGGGGTTCGCACTGGGATAGAGCCCAGCGTTCTCGCCCGGCATTGGTCCAGAGACCAACATCGGCGCGAACTCACATCGCCTGGACCGCTGGTTCAGGCGTCGGGCCGGGACGTGGTGCCACCTCGGAGCCATTCGTGGACCCTGAGTGCGGCCCGCAGGTTGGTGGTCGAGGCTCCAGGTGGATGCTCACACAGGCTCAAAGCCTTATGGACTCGATACGTGACCGTGTTCTTGGAAATATGTTCGGCAGCAGCGACTTTGGCCAGGCTGTGATCCATGTCGAGATAGCGAATGAGGGTCGATCGCAGATCGGCAGTCCGGGCGTCGTCGTCGGCGAGGGGGCCGAGCAGGCGACTGGCGAATCCGGCGGCGGCATCTGGTTCGGCGAGGAGAAGCACTTCGAGGGCGAAATCTTCGTGCGTGCACGTGGTGCGCGGCTGATCGGCGCGAAGACGCACTATCCGCTCCACTGCCCTGGCCTCCATGTGACTGCGCCGAAAGCCATCCACTCCGGATCCCAGTTGGCCGACGACGACGGAGATGTCACCGAATTCCGGCAAAGGCCCTCGGAGGACATGCCCTTGATCCGGGGAGACCGCACCCCACGCCCATATCGTCTGAAGCCCCACGGGAATCACCAGCGTTGCTGTAGGAATTCCCCAGTGCCGCAACACAGGGTCGACGATGCTTCGCAGATCGTGACCCGCGTGCGGCCCGCTCCACGCGATGATCGCCAGATGGTGTCCGCCGAGCGGGTATCCCAGCACCTCGTCTGCGCGAGAAGGGTCGACGGGTTCGGCCTCGACGATCTTCTTGACGAAATCGAGTCGAGCGGCAGAGACCCCGGCCGCCCAGGCGCTCCGCTCCTCGAGAAAGGTAGTGGCAGCGACTCCGGTGAACTGGTCCAAGACCTCGAAGAGCAGCACCGAGACCCGCCGCAACTCAGCGCTGCTCTCCGCCGGCGGGATCAACCGGAGGGCCGCATCGAGGATGGCGGCTGCGAGAACGGCGTACCCGACTCGGATCGAGCCGAGAAGATCATTTAGTTCCAGGCCTCGGCGGGCGAAGTCCACCGCAACCTCCTCGACCTCGGCACTCGCCAGGGAGGTATCGGGTTCACCGAGGCCGGCGACCAATGTCAGGGCCCGTAGTGCTGTCGACGTCGTCGCCCTGCGCACGGCACTGGGCTGTGAGGCTCCTTCCCGAAGGATCGGCATTTCCCGCGAGATCCTGGTCGCGATATCCTCGCCTACCTCGACAGCCCAGGTCACAGCGCCGTCGCCCAAGGTGGAGCGGATGCGATCCGCGTCGGGACTGAGCCATTCGCGTTCGGATTGCCGGGCGCGGGTGCCCGCGAGTTCGTGAGTCCAGTGCGGCACTCGACATCCTTCCACTCTGCCCCCGACCACTACGATCCGCCCGAATTGGGCTCGAACCCAAATTCCTCGAGTGTTCCTGGTCCTCAGCCAGTAGCAACACGCGCTGAAATTGAATGAAATTGTGTCATCGATCAGTGACGGGCACCACAGCACCGGGTCTCTCGGACATGGCGTTCACCCGGTGTCGTCAACACATGTTTCGCATTACACCACCCATGAGTGACCCGTGGACACAAAGGAGTCAACGATGACCGCCACCCCCAAGTTCGCGCACGTCGTGCTACAGACCAGCCGGTTCGAGGAGATGCGCGACTGGTACTGCACCGTGCTGGACGCGCACGTGGTCTACGAAGGGCACGGTTTGTGCTTCATCACCTTCGACGAGGAACACCACCGGGTCGCGCTGCTGGGAGCGCCCGTGCAGCTCGAACCGAGGAACCCGGGCGCGTCGGGTATGCATCACACCGCCTACACGTTCGACACTCTCGATGATCTGCTCGATCGCTACGACTCCCTGAAGGAGCGGGGGATCGAGCCGAAAGTGCCGATCCAGCACGGGGTGACGACGTCGCTGTACTACCAGGATCCGGACGGCAACTTCGTGGAACTCCAGATCGACAACTTCACCACCCCGGACGAGGCAACGGCCTACATGAACGGCCCGGAGTACGGCAACAACCCGGTCGGAGTGTCGTTCGTACCGGAGTTGATGCGGGAAGCACTCGTGAACGGCACCCCGATCTCGCAGATCACCACCCACTCCTGGGCCCTGCAGACCAGCCCCGACCTGCCCGACCCGATGGCGGCGTTGACCAGCTGACCCCACTCGAACTCACGCTCGGCTCGGCACAGCGGCAATTCTCTTTCACCGAAGGACAATCTTCATGCGTGTAGCAAACCAAGCCGGCCGGCTCCAGGTCGTGGCGGACGGCGTTGCCGTCGACGTCGAGACGGCCAGCGGGGGCCGCTTTTCCGCCGAACCCCAGCAGATTTTCGACCGGTGGGACGAGTTCACCGCCTGGTCACGCACCGCGGACCTGGCGGACGGGGTACCGGTGGACGAGTCGAAGCTGGGCGCTCCGGTTCCCCGGCCCGGCCAGATCTTTGCCGTCGGCGTCAACTACGCCGATCACGTCGAGGAATCCGGGCTCACACTGCCCGACGCCCCGTTCGTGTTCACCAAGTTCCCCGCGTCGATCGCCGGGCCGTACGACACCATCGAACACCCCGGTGGCTCGGTGGATTTCGAGGTCGAACTCGTGGCGGTCATCGGCAAGGAAGCCCGAAACGTGCCCGCCTCCCAGGGCTGGGACCACGTGGCCGGGCTGACCCTCGGCCAGGACCTGTCCGAGCGGGACCTGCAGCTGTCCGGTCCCCCGCCACAGCAGTTCAACCTCGGCAAGTCCTTCGCCGGATTCGCCCCGATCGGACCCCTGCTCGTGACGCCCGACGAATTCGGCGACCCCGACGACATCGAGATCAGCACGGTCCTCTCCGGCGAGCTCATGCAGAAGTCGCGGACCCGGCACCTGATCTTCCCGATCCCGGTCCTCGTGTCCTACCTGTCCTCGATTCTGCCGCTGCGCCCCGGCGACCTCATCTTCACCGGCACCCCCTCGGGGATCGGCTTCACCCGCGATCCCCAACGGCTCATCGGTTTCGACGACGAACTCGTCAGCCGCGCCGAAGGCATCGGCGAGATGCGGCACCGCTTCGCCGCCACCGACCGTCCGCACCCCCTCACCACTCTTTCCAGGAGCACACACCATGTCTGACATCACCGTCCCCGTACTCGTCGTCGGTGGAGGCGGGTGCGGATTGACCACCTCGATCCTCCTCTCCGAGCACGGCATCGATCACCATCTCGTCGAGCGGCACACCGGCACCTCCCACCTGCCGAAGGCCCACTACCTCAACCAGCGCACGATGGAGGTGCTGCGCCAGGTCGGCGTCGCGGACTCGATCTACGAAGTGGGCACCCCGCCGAGGAAGATGGGCAAGACCCGATGGGTGACCTCTCTCGGGGGTGACGGCGAACTCGACGGCCGCACCCTGTTCACGCTGGAGTCGTTCGGCGGCGGACGGCTCGAGAGTGCGTACGCAGTCGACAGCCCGTGCCCGTCCAGCAACTACCCCCAGATCCGTCTCGAACGGCTGCTCCGGCAGCATGCGGAGGACCGGGCACCGGGCTCGATACACTTCGGTCGTGAGCTGGTCTCGTTCGAGCAGGACGACGACGGTGTGCACGCGGTCATCGTGAACCGGGAAACGCAGGAGACCTACACCGTCCACGCCCAGTACATGGTTGCCGCGGACGGCGGCAAGACCGTCGGCCCCGAACTCGGAATCACGATGGAGGGCCCGAGCGGCATCCTGGACATGGTCAGCACCCATTTCACCGCRGACCTGTCGCAGTGGTGGGAAGACGACGTCCTGATCACCTGGCTCCTCAACCCCGAGGGCGCCGGGTCCTGGAGCAGCGGCGCCATGGCCGCGATGGGGCCGACCTGGGGCAAACATTCGGAAGAATTCGTCCTCCACTTCACCTTCCGGCCCGACGATCCCGCTCGCTTCGACGAAGACGCGATCGTTCCCCGGATCCGCGAACTACTCAAGCTGCCCGACCTGGAGATGACGGTCCACAAGGTCAGCCACTGGATCCTCGAAGGTGTGCTCGCCGACAAGTACCAGGTGGGCCGCATCTTCCTCGCCGGCGACGCCGCACACCGACACCCGCCGACCACGGGACTGGGTCTGAACACCGCCGTCCAGGACGCCCACAACCTGGCGTGGAAGCTGGCTGCGGTCCTGAAAGGGGACGCCGCCCCTGCCCTGCTCGACACCTACGAGCCCGAACGTCGCCTTGTCGGGATGCGCAATGTCGACTGGGCCATGTTCACCTTCCTCAATCACATGGTCATCGACGCGGGTCTCGGCCTGATCCCCGGGCAGCCCGTCGAGGCTCAGGTCCAGGTGTTCCGGGACTTTTTCTCCGACACCCCGATGGGTGAAACCCGCCGTGCGCGTGCAGCCGAGGTGATCAGTACCCAGCGCACCGAATTCCAGGCTCACGATCTCGAGATCGGCTTCTCCTACCCGGAAGGGGCACTCGTCCCGGACGGCACCGAGGCACCGCCGCGTGACCCGATGGGGCACACGTACTACCCCACCACCCGTCCCGGGCACCGACTGCCCCACGCGTGGATCGAACACGACGGCAGACAGATCTCCACCCACGACCTCACCGAGAACAACGCTCACTTCGTGCTCATCACTGCTACGGACGGTGCCGCATGGTCCGACGCCGCCCGACTCGCCATGGACAAGTTCGGTGTCCAGATCAAGGTCGCGCAGATCGGCGACGGCACCGACTACACCGACCCCACCGGCCGGTGGAGCGAACTCCGCCAGATCGACGACACCGGGGCGATCCTGGTCCGTCCGGACAACCACGTCGCCTGGCGCAGCACCGGCACCGCCGCCGACCCCGCCGACGAGCTCACCCGCGCACTCGGCACCGTGCTCTCACGCTGACGGCGGGACCCACCGGAAAGGACGCACGACTATGACCACGCCAGGACGTGAAGTGCTGTGGACGCCGCCGCCCGGGCGGGTCTCGGCCTCGAACATCATCCGGTACCAACGCTGGCTCGCTACCGAGAAGAATGTCCCCACCGACGATTTCGATTCGCTCTGGTGCTGGTCGATCAGTGACCTCGACAAGTTCTGGCTCTCGATCTGGGAGTATTCCGACGTGATCGCCTCGGCGCCGCCGCAAACGGTGCTCGCCGACCCGCGGATGCCCGGTGCCCGGTGGTTCCCGGGCGCTCGGCTGAACTGGGCGGAGAACCTCCTCCGTCACGTCGACGAGCCCGGGCCGGCGATCATCTCGGTAAACGAGACGGGCACGACCGGGGAACTATCGCGGGCCGAGCTGGTCGCGCAGGTCGCCAACCTCGCCGCGCACTTCCGCGAGATCGGAGTGCGTTCCGGCGATCGGGTCGCCGCGGTCTTACCGAACATCGCCCCCACCGTCGTCGCGGTGCTGGCCGCGGCCAGCGTCGGTGCGGTGTGGTCCTGCTGCGCACCGGATTTCGGCGTCAAAGGGCTGGTCGACCGGTTCGCGCAGATCGAGCCGACCGTGCTGATCGGGGTGGACGGCTACCAATTCAACGGCAAGCGCATCGACGGCCGCGACGTCTTCTCCGCCCTGCTGGACCAGCTCCCAACCGTGCGGCACACCATCGTGGTCCGCAACCTCGGCCTCGAGGGGCGGCTCCCGCCCGAGGTCGCCGATTACGCCGACCGCGTCGTCGGGGACGCCGCACCACAGTACGAGCAGGTGCCGTTCGATCACCCGTTGTGGATCCTCTACAGTTCCGGCACCACCGGCCTCCCCAAGGGCATCGTCCACTCGCACGGCGGAATCCTGCTCGAAGCCCTCAAGGCCAACGCGCTGCACTATGACCTCGGCCCCGCCGATCGGGTGTTCATCGCCGCGAGCACCGCCTGGGTGGTGTGGAACATGCTGGTCGACGTCCTGGCGGTCGGCGCCACCGTGATCACCTACGACGGCAGCCCCACCTACGGCCGGCCAGACCACCAATTCGAGGTCTGCGCCCGCTACGGGGCAACGAGATTCGGCACCGGCGCGGCCTACCTGACGCTGTGCGAAAAGGGCGGCACCCAGCCCGGTACCGATTTCGACCTGTCGAGGTTGCGGTCGATCATGTCGACCGGTTCGCCGCTACCGGACACCACCTGGCGGTGGGTCTACGACGCAGTCAGCGCGGACGTGCACCTGGGGTCGGACAGCGGCGGCACCGACGTGGCCACCGGATTCATCGGCGCCAACCCGCTCTCCCCTGTTCGCGTCGGTGAACTCCAAGGCCCTTACCTGGGGGTCGATGTGCAGGCCTGGAACGAGGCCGGTCAGGCGGTCGTCGGCGAGGTCGGGGAAATGGTGATCGCCGCACCGATGCCGTCGATGCCGATCTACTTCTGGAACGATCCCGACGGAAACCGCTACCGGGAAGCCTATTTCGATGTTTATCCCGGAGTATGGCGGCACGGCGACTGGATCAGCATGGAAGCCGACCGCGGTTGCGTGGTCCACGGTCGGTCGGACTCGACAATCAACCGCGGCGGCGTCCGGATGGGGTCGGCGGATATCTATCAAGCCGTCGAAGCGCTTCCCGAGATCGCCGAGGCACTGGTGATCGGCGCCGAGTTACCCCACGGGGGCTATCACATGCCGCTGTTCGTGGTGCTGCGCGAAGGATATGATCTCGACGAGGCTCTCGTGGAGAAGATTCGCACCTCGATCCGCCGTCAGACCTCGCCCCGGCACGTTCCGGACGAGATCATCGATGTTCCTGCAGTTCCCACCACCCGCACCGGCAAGCGGCTCGAGATTCCCGTCAAGAAGCTGATCCAGGGAGTGGCTCCCGAGACCGCGATCAACCGCGCCACCGTCGCCGACACCGCCGCCCTCGACTGGTACATCGACTATGCCGAACGCTTTCACAGCAACAGCGAGGGCGGCTGACTTGCTCAGGGAGCGATAGTCCCCTCGGAACTGCCCTGTTGCACCCCCGCAGCTTCGTCGCAAACCAAAGAGAAACAATGAACAACGCCCTGTCAGTCGATCACGGGACCGCGGCCCCCTCGCAGCACGGGCCACGGACGCGGCGCTTCCACGCACGGCTGCTGTGTCCGGCACTCGACGCACGACACATCGCCCTACCGAGCCGGCCCTGGATCGTCAGGTTGGCGGATCGAGGACCCGGACCGACCGCGGAAGCGGCTGTACCGCAATATCACAACGCCTCGCCGCCGCCATGAAAGACTCCGGGCGCGGGTCCACAGGCCAGGACACCTCACCGGCCGGACCGAACACTGCGGCCGCATTCGCCGCCGGGCCCGTGGTGAACCGCGTCTGATACCGGATGCCGTCGAACTCGACATCGAACGCCGCCGCCCACGACCGGGGAACGTCGTACGGTGTCATCGAACACAACTCCCGGGTGAGCCCGAACGCGGCAGCCGCGTCAGCGCAGGTGTCGGCGAGGTCATGGGTGCCCGGTACCCGGAGAGTCGACAGTGCCCGCTCGGCCGCGAAGTCGTGGGCGA